>CAJWIY010000053.1 GCA_913042205.1 uncultured Gammaproteobacteria bacterium | reverse complement strand
TACAATTTTTGTATCGACTATGTCATCCAGTTTTACCAATACGAGTACACTTTAGCAAACCTAGGCAGGTGATACTGATGACGAAAAGTGATCTAGGGGGCCCCGGTGGGTTGCTTAGGGGTGGCCGTGAATAAACTTAGGGACATTTGTAGGGACATTGCAAAGAATATAAGGATATTTTCAGGAAAGCGTGTGTTATGATCGCTTAGATACAGGGCTTTACAGAACTAACTGAATTTAATATTAGTGCCTCTCCTGGGCACCAATGCCTTTGAAGAAAGGCCTATATTAATGCACTGATTAATTGAAACTACCTCATCCCTTTTTGATTACGTCCTTTCGCTGATGGTTATAAATATTAAAATGCGCTTAAAGGACCTCTTTCCTTTTGGTCTGATCAGGCATTTAATAAAGAAAAGCAAACTACAGCGATTCCTTTTTATTTTATGAACGATGATACCGACAGCGAAGTACCCAGAATTCTAAAATCAGTGTTGTACTTTGTTTGTGGATCTATAATCGGCGGAATACTTCTGATGATGGCTTTTATGATTTTTTACTGAACGCTAGTCCAGCCCATTCTGGGAAGTGGTCTCCATATTTCAATATGAATCCCAACGAGGTACGTAGTGCTCTCACTCAACGGAAAAATTGTCGCAATCACCGGTATAGGATCACCAGATGAGCCAAAAGGAAATGGTCGAGCAATTGCCGAACTTTTCGCAAGGCAAGGGGCATTTGTTGAGGGAATTGATTATCAAGAAAAAGAAGGTAAGCGGTCTCACGATGCAATAAGAAAAGCGGGTGGAAGTTGTCGGTTCACTACGGGCGACGTGACTTCCGAAACTGACGTTAATGCCTGGATTACAGCTGTCATGAGTTACCACGGGCGATTGGATATACTCATAAATAATGTTGGCCAATCCGAAAGAATGTCACCCGAAGCAGTTGATACTGCATGCTGGCAGAAGCAGATGGAACTAAATCTTAACAGCGTAATGATGACTTGCCGTGCTGCACTTCCGCATATGATCGACCAAGGTCATGGTGTCATCGTAAATATATCGTCAATTGCCGGTGTAAGATATTTGGGTAAGCCACAGATCGGATATAGCGCGGCTAAGGCTGCGCTTCAGCAATACACAAAAACGTCAGCAATTATTCATGCGAAAAATAACATCCGTATGAATTGTGTCTTGCCCGGGCTCATGCACACGGCAATGCTAGAACGCATGGCTGACAAATATGCAGACGGTGACTATGAAGGCTTCGTTAATAAACGCAACAATCAAGTGCCAATGGGCTGCATGGGAACAGCTGAAGATGTTGCGAACGCGACCCTATTTCTCGCCTCCGATGAGGCGCGATATATCACCGGTACGGAACTTATAGTTGATGGTGGTGTTACTGCTGCAGTACCTGAGTAGCCATATGAAAAAACAATGGACTAGCCCGCGCTTTTCCGCGACTAATTCATTGCTCTCTTGGAAGTGGCAAAATTTGGGTAGGAGGATGACCTCCCTCGAGAGTTATCCGTCGATTTGGCCCATTCACGCAAAAATTAGACTAATGTTTAATGCTCCTTAAACTAACAAATCGTGCTCTATCACTGCGTTTCAGAGGCTTGAGACCTTCAATTCGAAAAGTAAAAAATTCATCGAGATAGTACTTTAGAGCCAGCAAATCAGAATTAGGCGGACGCCGATGAATAAGGTGTGTATGTCCCGCAAAGGCTCAGTTGAAACGTCCGAAAGGCCTGATTCTAGGGCTTTTGTTAAGGTCTTTTGCCCAGGCAATTAAATGGAAAAGACGCTTCTTTGGAGCGTCTATATTTCATCTGGCTGTAGATGCCAGATGCACGTAATCATGAATATTTTCATCAGCAAGAAATGTTTCTGTCCAAAATGTATCCATGATTTGTTCAAAATTTGTCAATTGGGGTTTTTTTTGCTTTACTATTGCCCGTCGGAACGGAGTACGGCTCGCCTGAATATCAAGGACGGAGCGTGCTCCGTTTTTGCGTTTTAGGTCTCTAGCAAGGATGGAATTAATTACAAGACGATAATGATATTTGTTCCAGTGCCTGAGGAGGCAAACTATGACATTAACAAAACTACTTAAGGGCTTAGTCCCCGTCGGTCTGCTGACAGCGCTGCCATCATCAGCGTTTGCCGCGGCCAACCTAGCGTCAGACGATTTCGTAGGTATATCGTTCTGGCTGATTTCTATGGCGATGCTATCCGCTACGATTTTCTTTCTCTGGGAAGTTCAAAACGTAGAAGGTAAATGGAAAACATCACTAGTTGTCGGAGCACTAGTTTGCTTTATAGCAGCTGTGCATTATTTCTACATGCGCGACGTTTGGGTCGCTACGGGCGAAACACCAACTGTCTATCGTTATATAGATTGGTTGCTAACCGTCCCACTTCAGATGATTGAGTTTTACCTGATACTCGCGGCCATTGGCCTAGCATCAGCTGGAATGTTCTGGAGACTCCTCATCGGTACCATGGTGATGTTGGTGGCTGGTTTCATGGGCGAGGCTGGGTATATCAACTCTATGGTCGGATTTGTTATAGGTATGTTGGGATGGTTCTACATCTTGTACGAAATTTTTGCCGGTGATGCTGGGAAGCAAGCGGGACAAGCTTCCCCTGCCGTCCAAAGCGCATTTGGGAACATGCGTCTAGTCGTTACTATCGGTTGGGCAATTTACCCTCTAGGCTATGTACTAGGCTATTTCGTTATGGTTGACGCTTCTGGTGCAACAACTGCAGCAGCTAGCCAAACCTTAAATGTTGTGTACAACCTCGCTGACATCGTTAACAAATTGGCTTTCTGCCTACTTGTTTGGTACGCAGCAACATCTGATAACAAAAATCTAAATCCTGCTTCAGCCTAAAAGTCGGAGAAACGGGGTCTTTCATAGACCCCGTTTTCAATGTATTCATTCGACGTGAGTGCATTGAAAACGGAACTAATTATAAGAACCAAGGAAGGGTTGATGTAAGGAAATGTAATGGGTATGTTCGATTTTAGCCTGCTGCAAGATGACTTAGTCAAGCTAGAAAATAGACTGCAAAGGTATGGATCGAAACCTGTCAGGGATGAGGTCAGCCTGAATCAATTATTTGTTGATCATCTAGCATCTGGAGGATCACGAACTCGAGCGGTGCTCGCTTTGGCGGCAGGTCATTCACAGAGACTCGATCAGGCTGCACGCCTGTCAATTGCAACCTCAGTGGAGTTGTTGCACCAAGCATCCTTGATTCATGACGACGTGCAGGACGAGGATTCAACGCGACGAGGTAAAGCCGCAGTCTGGACTGTGGCTGGTAAATCATCAGCGATTTGCCTTGGTGATGATCTGATAGGAGCAGCATTTGAAGAACTGGCTCTACTTCCCAAAACTCACATCCACCAGTTACCAAGACTTGTCACAATGTTATCTCGTGGAATAAGCGTCATGGCGGCTGGTCAAACAATCGATTGCCAGTGGACACCAAACTCGCATACGACTTTTGAAGATTATGAGCAAATTGTTCGGCACAAAAGCGGCCCCCTTCTTGGGCTTCCAATAGCTATGGTTCTCGCTCTAGCTAATGGCTCTGACGAACAGGTCATGCGCGTACTCGCGGGAGCGTCATCAATTGGCGTTGCCTACCAGCTAGCAGATGATTTGTGCGATCAGGTAGAAGACTATAACCAAAGACTAAACGGTTACTGGGTCTTGGGTGAAAAAATTACTGATGGTTCTGATCCAGAAGTGGCACTCCGACAACGATTCGATTGGCACCTCGAACATGCCAGAAGAAGCGTGAAATCATTGCCCCAGTTTTGCATCGATGCATTCGAAGTACTGATCCAAGCGTTACACAAGAAATACCCTACGTTTAGGGCCGCTGCCTGATGCAAAGTAGCCTTGTCGTCGGCTCAGGCTTCGGAGGCATTGCGTCCGCCTTGCGTCTTCGTTCTCTCGGCTTCGAGGTACATGTCATTGAGCGTCAAGATGATCTCGGTGGTCGAGCTCAAGTATTCGAGGTCGATGGTTATCGACACGATGCTGGCCCAACCGTCATTACTGCGCCCTTTTTGTTCGATGAGCTTTTTGAGCTATTCGGTGAGCGGCGTCAGGACCATGTAGAGTTCAGAGAATTAACGCCGTGGTACCGTTTTATATTTCCAGACGGTGACCACTTTGATTACGGCGGCACCTTAGAGGATACGTTAGCTGAAATCCACCGGATCGAACCGAAGGACCAGCAGGGCTATCAATCGCTAATCGCACATTCCAAAGAATTGTTTGACATTGGTTTCGCGAAGCTCGCACACCAACCTTTCCATGAAATTAAAACTATGGCCAAACAAATTCCAAACCTGGCCAAGCTTCGAAGCGATCGATCCGTGTGGGATATGGTTTGCAAATATCTCTCGCACGACAAACTTCGCCAAGCGTTCTCTATACAACCATTGCTCGTCGGTGGATCACCATTCGACACAACCAGTATTTATGGCCTGATTCATTATTTAGAACGCGCTTACGGCATCTACTTTGCGATGGGGGGAACCGGGGCCTTAGTTGAACAACTCAGGCAACTCATGCTCCGTCAGGGTATCACAATACAGACGGGGGCAACCGTTTCAGAAATATTGACAAGCCAGAACAAGGTATCTGGCGTACGACTCGAATCAGGCGATGTTATCACCGCAGATTATACCGTTTTCAATGGCGATCCGATGCACCTGTACAGAGAATTACTGCCGCAAAACGATATTCCGTTTGCAACCAAAATCAAACGCGACTTCAGTAAACTCTCAATGGGACTATATGTCCTATTCTTCGGTACCAACAGACAGTATCCGGATGTGGCGCACCATACTATTTGGATGGGGCAACGCTACAAAGACTTACTAGATGATATTTTTCACAGACAAACTCTCGCCGATGACTTTTCATTGTATGTACACCGGCCGACCGCAACTGATCCTTCATTTGCACCAAGCGGACATGACAGCTTTTACGTCCTTGCTCCAGTTCCTCACCAGGGGGCCGGAATCGACTGGACCATCGAAGAACCAAAACTCAGAGCACGCATCATTGACGCGCTTGATAAGACAATGCTACCCGACTTGAAAGAACATCTGCGGGCACCGTTTTCGATGACGCCAGAGAACTTCGCTACGGACTATCTATCTTATCAAGGTGCGGGATTTTCTATTGCACCGCTGTTTACTCAATCCGCCTGGTTTCGGTTCCACAACAAAGCCGAGGGATTCGAAAATCTATTTTTAACAGGTGCAGGCACCCATCCCGGTGCAGGTATGCCTGGGGTGATTTCATCGGCCAAAGTCGTGGAACGACTTGTCAAAGAGGCCTCGGAAAAGCTGCCCTTGTCTAAGGAAAAAGCATGACCAAAGAAAGATTGAAAAAATATGGGACAACTTTTCACTTCGCCAGTCATTTTTTGTCGAAAGCACAGATGGAATCTGCAGCTACCTTATATGGAATTTGTCGAGAAATTGACGATCTAGCTGATAAACAGAATAACAAAATGAGTGCGAAAAACGATTTAGTCTGCCTACGCGAAGCGCTTATTACCCGTGACCACAACCATCCAATGGTCGCGAAAGCGTTAGCAATTAAACCGGCGATTACTTTAGATGCGCTAATCGAACTGACCGATGGCGTGTTGCTTGATACAGAAGAGGTAAAAATCAAATCTGAGGCTGAACTTTTACGCTATTGCTATCAAGTGGCTGGAACTGTTGGTCTTTTGATGTGTGATTTATTTGAAGTCAAAGATCCAGTTGCGCGGCATCACGCAATTGACCTAGGGGTGGCAATGCAGCTCACAAATATTTGCCGCGACGTAAAAGAGGACGCACTTAATGGTCGTGTCTATTTGCCTACGGAGCTCCTTGGATCAGTCAATGCTGAAGATATTGTCTCGCCAACTGCCACTACACGAGCGACTGTTAGGCATTTGGTTAGTTATCTACTAACAGAGGCGGAAGCACGGTATGACTCGGGAATCTCGGGTCTATGCTTCCTACCAGCGCAGGCACGACTGGCAATTCTTATCGCCGCATTAACTTATCGCGAGATTGGCATGGTGATCGCAGACCGAGGTTTCGACATCTGGACAAGTCGAGCTTACACAACCAAAACACAAAAATGGTTAATCGCTTTTAAAGGAATGGTCACCTTCCTTTTCTCAAAAAAGCCACACCAATATCAAGGCTTCCATGATCCCGCATTACATCGGGGACTCAACCCCCGACCCGGGGTCCACTGGGCTTGATAATATGGACCCCTGGGCTCATATCATTGGCGGCGGTTTAAGTGGCCTGTCGCTAGCTTCCTCGCTTGCAAAATTGGGGAACCTGCCTGGACAAGTCGTTGTCTCAGAGCCTAACTTGGACGCATTGGTGTCGAAAACCTTCAGCTTTTGGTTTACCGCGGCTGAAGAGAATTTTCTGAAACCAGAATTCTCAAGCGATACCTGGACACTCAGCACGAATGATCTTCAAGTCACGCAACAAGGCTCATGCTTTCGTTACGGAACGAGGACCGGACGTAACGTGTTAGAGGCTGCACTACGTGCGATTGATCTTCACCCTCAGATCCGCATAGTGAAGGAAGCGGTCCACGCACAACCGAAAGCTTCACACTGTTTTGACAGCCGCCCTTGCAACATCGACAGCTTTGAATTGACGCAGAGTTTTTTTGGTACCGAGGTATTGTTCGATCAGCCACATGGCATCTCACAAATTGGACTGATGAATGAAATACAGAGGATTACTAACGGGATAAGGTTCATCTATACATTACCTATGGGACCACACCGACTACTGGTAGAGCACACAGATTTTGTTACCACACCTTCGGATTTTTCGATACTGAAAGATCTTAATGAACGCTATTTACAACAACATTTTGATGCATCACGGTTTCGGATAACTAGGATGGAAACCGCCAATATTCCAATGGGTTTCACACATCAATCAATAAATTGGGGCACCCCTCTCGGAGCTCGAGGCGGAATGACCCGAGACGCTACCGGATACGGCTATCGAACCATTCGTTATGCATGTGATGTGATCGCAAAAGATTTGGTCAAGTACAACTCTATAAAACCATATCGGCGGTTCAAAATGACAGACTGGGCTGATCAATTGTTTCTTAATCTGATCAAACAACGACCCGACGTTATTCCGAACACTCTTTTGCAAATAGCCAATAAGATGTCTCCAGATCGGTTCGCGGCGTTCATGATGATGCGCTCCCCGATTGATCTAATTCACATGTTTAGAGCTGCTCCTGTTAAGCCATTTACCTGTGCGCTCCTTGGGAGGTATCAGTGGATTTAAGTCTCATCCTCGCGTCCTGTTTCATTTCACTCGTGGGATTACCTCACGGTGCGTTAGACCCCGTCATAGCTCATCGCTGTGGTCTGATTCATGACCTACGATCCAGTGTAAGGTTTTTTGCCGGATACATCATTGTTGTTGCGCTGGTTGTCTTATTTTGGCTAACACTGCCTCCCGCGTCGCTACTCCTTTTCTTATTAATTTCCTGTATCCATTTCGGCCGCGACTGGAAACAGAAAGTTTCTTTCGGTGGCTTTGCGTATGGAGCATTTGTTTTGGGATTACCGGCGTGGACAGCGCCAGAGCAAGTTGAACAGATCTTTAGCTTCTTGATTTTCGAAAATGTAGCTGAGATCCCTCTAATATTCCTTCAGGGACTCGGTGTGATTGGTATATCATTATTAATCTTTGACCGGGGTAGGTTGTCTCGCCTCACCGTCGGCGAACTTCTTATTTTAACGATTTGTGCGATCAGCTTTGAGCCTTTGTGGTATTTCATTGCTTACTTCTGTGGCCTCCATAGCCCACGGCATCTCATTACTGAATTTAGGACTATGCGAAAAGAAACACGGTTCGCAGCATATGTCGTAATGTTGGCGCTAACAATTTTGACATTGGGAATTGCTGCGGTGTCAGGATCACATCTTGAGAAGTATTACGCGAACATAGACCTCGCAATCTACCAAGTCATATTCATTGGCCTCGCAGCGCTCACGGTCCCTCACATGTGTCTTCTCGAGTGGGCAGCAAAAAAACATGGATAATATCAGCCGCAAACGTGGACACATCAAATCGGCCCTCGATCAGGAGCCTTCTGCGAGTTGTTTTGACTCGATACGTCTTAAACACCGCTCATTACCCAACGTGAGCCTTAACCAGATCGTACTTGACACCCAATTCTTTGATAAACCCACCAGTGCTCCTTTTTTTGTCAGCTCTATGACGGGAGGTCCATCCGAATCTGAACGTATTAATAGACACTTAGCGGAAGCCTGTAACGAACTCCGAATTGCAATGGGTGTCGGCTCACAGCGCATCACCATCCAAGATGGTGATGCTTGTGGTTTAAATTGGTCGGTTCGACACGCCATTGGCGACTTGCCACTATTTGCAAACTTTGGTGCTGTCAATCTGCCACACCTAAAAGCAGTACAAGAATTAGGACGAATATTAGATCCGATAGAAGCTGATGCGCTTATTATTCATTTAAATCCGATGCAAGAGGTATTTCAGCCTAATGGAGATACAGACTGGCGAGATATCATTTGCCATATTTCCGAAGTTTGTGAATGGTCACCGGTACCTGTTGTGGTCAAAGAAGTTGGCTTTGGACTCGATCTGAACTCATCAAAAGAGCTGGTATCCGCGGGCGTTGAAATTTTGGATGTAGCGGGGACAGGGGGTACCCGATTTGCTGACATCGAGATAGAACTAAATAAGAATATCAGCGAGATACTCTCGAAAAATGACGTATTTTATAATTGGGGTTACACAACAACCGAATGTTTAATCAACATTAGTAGGGCGCTCCCGTCCACTACTTGCTGGGCATCTGGTGGTATTCGAAACGGTCTAGATGTTGCTAAATCGATGTGTCTCGGTGCGAGTGCTGTCGGAATTGCTGGACGATTATTACAACCGGCAACAGAATCAACCGACGCGGTGCTCAAAGTTATGAAACAGTTTTGTAATGAATTACGCATAACTTGCTTCGGGCTTGGTGTTGGAACAGCGGGAGATCTGAATGCTTCACATATTTTGGAGGGTACCCATACACATTTAAGAAATGGCTTGGTCAGATACCAATAGTCGGTGTGCGCTTAAAGAAAAAGCCGGTAGGAAAAAGGAGCTTTTAGTAGATGCGAACACCGCAATCTTCGAAAACAGGCAGGAATTAGACGCCTTCACGCATGCATAGTTGATGTTTGACCAAGATACATCCTTGGCAGCAAATTCAATTAACAAACAAGGCTCGAGAGAGTCGCTAGTTCAGCAAACTACCTTTTTCCTCCGAAAGGCTCGTAACGCCACATTAATAAAGGTCGCTATTGGCGTAACCATCCTTATCGTGGACAACCTCATATGCATAACACAACCGGGAATATGTTAAAACCGAGCCCTAACATCAGTCTAAATTGCACACATAAAGCTCTCACAGAAACGCTGAGGGTACGCGTAAACATCTTCCTATTTCGAAGCCAAATTTTTCGACCTCAAGAGTGATAGCCCAAACAAGAGGGTTGGGATGATCACCAAAAAAACCCCTTCTTCAAAAATTTTTTTCATTTAATATCCGACAGATTAAATGATCTCTGTAAGCCTTCATTGCCCTGCATTCATTTTCATCAAAGCTCGAATACTGCCGTTTTATGAACTGCCGAGTATCAGCATCCAACTCAACATGACCAGCTGCCGACCACCAATCTTGAAAGGAAGGCCCAAGATGATCAAGAAATCCCTCGAGACCTTTTGCGCCTGCTGCTAGTGAAAATAATTGATTTGGACCATAGATCGCCCACCTTAAACCTGGGCCATTCGCGATTACTTTATCAATATCAGATAGGGAAGCGACACCCTCTCTAGCCAGGTGCAACACTTCCTGCCAAAGTACAGCCTGAAGACGGTTGGCGATATGGCCTGGAACACTTTTCTTCAACTCAATCGGCACCTTCCCAAGCCCTTCATAGAAAGTGAGGGTCCGTTGAATAAGATCAGGCGCCGTTAATTCGTTGCCCAAAACTTCAACTAATGGGATCAAATGCGGCGGGTTAAATGGGTGTGCTATTAGTATCCTCGATGGATCGGAGAAGCCAGTTTGGAGCATCTCAAGTGTTAACCCCGACGTCGACGATAGAACAGTAGATTTGGGATCGAGGGCCGATTCAATGAGTCGATATAATTGTTGTTTAAGCACAAGATTCTCAGGGGCACTTTCCTGAACGACTTGTGCACCTTCAACCGCCTTTGCAGCGTCCGTGGTGAAACAGAAATTTGTCAGTGAACCCGCATGCGAAAAACCAAGTGCTCGGAGTGTTGGCTCGGAATCAATAACAAATCCTCTAATCTCTAATTCCCTGCTCGGATCTGGATCATAAGCAAATACCTCGTAACCGGCTGCTAAAAAAAGGGCGCACCAACTCTGTCCGATCGTACCGGATCCCAAAACCGCAATATTCAAAGACCCCTCCCTTTATAAGACTAAAGTTTAATATCCCCTTATCAATCAAATAAATTTTCATCAATCGACATCAAATCACTTCGCGGCTTAGTCAACAAACGCTACGACGAATTTAGTGGGACCTGAGCGCAAACCCGCACCGCATATAGGTTTTTCCGCGGTGTAGCGACTCATAGCTCAAAAAATAAACAATAACTGTCACCGGCTGCAAATGTTCACTCATTTTATTCAGCAGATCTTTGAAATCGTTGAAAACTAGGGTTTTAAAGGTCTAAACTACATGAATCGTTGCTCAAACCGAGTCTTGACTGTACATTCTGCCAAAAGACCATTGATAGCATAAGGATACAGATGTATTTACAGCGCCTAGCGGCCCAGTTAATAGCCATTGCGATTGGATGTGCCTGTACGGCTGTTTATGCTGATGCGAATTATTCCCAACGCGCTAAAGAGCAAGCAGAACGGGCCGCAACTGCGGCTGCAATTGCTGCCGAGCAAGTTGAAGCCGCACGAGCAGCGGATCCGGCAGGGGCCTCGCAAGTTGCAGAGACCGAGCAAACACCCGTGGCAAAGCAGGGCGCTGAGACGAATGTCGCTCCCGCAGGAAATACCGCCCAGACATCGACGAGCTCGCGATCAACAGCTTCTGCAACAGCCCAGAACGACAGCATACAAACCGACTCCAAGCGCAGTAGTCAAAGTGGTAACGGTCCGATGGAAGACCAACCCCTAGTTATTGATGTCTCTAACCTCTATGACGAGGACGGACTAGGAGACCTCACTATGCAGTGGCAAGTACAACTACCAAGTGGTGGTTGGCAAACCATTGATGGCGCGACATCACAATCCTTCACGCCGCGACAGAACCACGTCGGTCGTTCACTGCGTGTCGTCATACAGTACGTCGACGGCGAGGGGACCCTTGAGGTGATAGAGACAGCGCCGACCGGTGGAGTCCAGAATGCTAATGATCTACCAAAAGGGCTACCAATCATCAGCGGTTCGCCGGTAGAGGACAACACCATCAAAATCGACGTATCGGGTATTTCTGACGAAGATGGTGTCGGTCAGTTTTCTTATGTATGGGAGCGATCCTCGGATGCTGCTAGATGGACTCCATACCAGACGAATTCATCCAACCCTGCGCTTCTCCGGCTGAATCAGGCCGAGGTGGGATTCGCGTACCGTGTAATCGTGTCATACGAGGATGGCTTTGGAACAAAGGAAACCTTGGTCACACCTGCAACAAATATGGTTCAGAATATTGATGATCCTGTCGAGGGTGAAGTGATGATCATGGGCCAATCTAAAAAAGGCCAGCTCTTGGAAATTGATACGTCGAACCTTTCTGACGATGACGGTATAGCCAACGTTCGATCTACCTGGGAAATGTCGGATAACGGCAGATCGTGGAACTCCATACCAGACGTCTACGGGAATAGTATGACTTTGGCACAGGGACACGTTGGCAGTTTAATTCGGGTCCGCGCCGTGGTTGTAGATAGCTTCGGATCAGAAACGACTTTGTATAGCCAGCCGACTTCATTAGTGCAAAATGTCAATTCGAAGCCGAAAGGCGTTATTCGGATCCTGGCGACTGGAGGCTAACTAACGCCCCCTCAGGAATAAACGGTCCAAATCATGCATGGAGAGAGCCGTCCACGTTGGTCGGCCGTGGTTGCATTGGCTCGAATGCTCCGTGTTCTCAATATCTCTGAGTAATGCATTCATCTCAGGAATAGTCAGATGGCGATTCGCTCTGACTGACCCATGACAAGCCATAGTGGCCAGGAGCTTATCTCTGGCCTCGTTGATTCGGTCACTGGTACCAACAGCGGCCAGATCGCTGAGCACGTTCCTAACCAAATCTTCATGACTGGCCCGGTACAGTATCGCAGGGACATGCTCAATTCGAATGGCTTCGGGGCCCCAACGTTGAACACCGAGCCCAAGTTGATCAAAAATACTAGTAGCCTCCTCTACCAATGCAGCCTCTCGCTGATTGACATGTAGTATGACCGGTAGCAATAACGGTTGGCTCACAAGTCCGTTCTCGTCAAACGCTTGTTTAAGCGCCTCATATGTGATTCGCTCATGTGCAGCATGCATATCAACAATGATCATGCCGTCCTGAGTCTGGGACAAAATGTAGATCCCGTGTAGTTGCGCTATGGCGTAACCCATCGGAGGGATATCAGTTGGTGAATCAGGTGCGTTTTCTTCATTGCGTGTAGGCGTTAAGAATCGCGCGACTGTATCAAAAGAGTTGACTAGTTTCGAACGATTAAGCCCCAACGGTGGTTGGT
>CAJWIY010000052.1 GCA_913042205.1 uncultured Gammaproteobacteria bacterium | reverse complement strand
TCATGATCTCGCATTTTTGGCCCGCATTAGTAATTACAGCAGTGCCTATAAGTATTTTTTCTTCGGGTTTTAGGGTCAATTTGAGAGGCATGATGCCCAAGGTTCCTCTGGTGCTAACTTAATAGGAGACTGATAGATTTTACTGCTCATAGACAGGAGCAAAACAATGCCTGAGCTTCATGAATCTTTCGTAAACCGAGATTAGTATTTTATGAATTTCTGATTTTTTTATAATTATCTCCCAACATTCTCGCGGGAATAGATGTGATAAACAAAAACGGAGGGCCAAACGACCCTCCGTCTTCGAATTTTTAAAAATCTAGACCTAGAACAACCGTAAAATCGACTGCTCAGACTGCTGTGCAATGCTAAGTCCAATCGTGCCAAGTTGCTGTCTTGTTTGCAGCGTTAAAAGGTTGGCCGACTCTTCATTCAAGTCAGCGTTGACCAACTTCGCAGAGCCTTCTTCTAGAGAGTTGATAAGGTTGGTGGTGAAGTCCAGTCGTAGTGATAACACACTAGCATTTGAACCCATTGTTGAGGCCGTAGACCGCAGTGTGGTGAGGGCACTGTCCAAGTCGTTGATTGCCGCGTCAATGTTTGCATCAACTCCCCAGTTGCCAGCAGCGGCTATGACAGAGAGACCAGAGGAGTCTGAAGCAACGCCTGAAATTGTGAGAGTAGAGCTACCGTCTTCACTAAATGTTACTTTCAGGTTAGCCGGCGAACCTTTAATTAAGTTTGTTCCTTTATAACTTGCGTCATTGGCAAGGTTATCCAGCTGCCTACGCAGATCGTTAAATTGCATAGCAGCTTTTGATCTGTTGGACGTGTCCGCATCTGATTTCGCAGACAGAGCAACACCTTTCATCTGCTCAACGACGTCGACAATTGACTGGAGGCCCTGTGATGCCGTCTCCACTGAGCTGACACCTTGGTCAATATCGTCTTTCAGCACAGCCAAGTCACCCGCTCTGTCGGTCAAACTCTTGGCCTGGAAGTAAGCAATAGCGTCATCGATAGCACTATTGACCTTTAAGCCCGTGGATAGACGTTCCTGAGTTCTCGCGATTAAGTCGGTTGTACGTTGGAGCGCAAGAAGGTTTGTCCTTGTTGCCCCGGATAGATTGATATCTGACATAGTTCAGTCTCCTATTCTAGGTTTTAAACAAGCCCTTCTGCCTGTCGGGCCATTACATCCCCAGTGTTATTTTTTAACCTTGCACCCCAAGGAGCAAAAGCCATATTCGCTAGTGTCACGACACAACTAGCATAAATCACACTAGGGAGATTCAGTTCAAAAAGCAAGTTAGATAAAGGGTGCAGGACTCTTAAAAATCCCATATTCACGTATCCACCATACCAATTGTCTATCATTTTGTTTTTATTTGTCATGGTTGGTACCACCAAAGTATTAATGACAAGTTATTATCTTAAAAATCTGTTGAGGGTTAAATCACTTAGACGCACAACCGTGTTATATGAGGCTTCCAGCATTGTTTGTGTTTGCGTGAGCTCAGCTACGGCCTCAAACGTGTTGGCCTGCTCGATATCCGTAATCACGGCACCTAGGCTATTTTTAGTACTTGTCAGGCTTTCATTAGTTCTGGCCAATTGTTCAACTTTTACACCGATGTTAAGTTCAATAGCCTGTAAGCGATCTTCGGACTCGTTTAATAATGCTAGAGCATGATCAAACTTCGCTGACGCATTTGCATCGCTTAGGGCTGTTTCCCGGATAATTCTGACCGCCCGTATTAGTTTTTCAAAGCCTGGATCATCCGCATTGACGCCATAGTCAAGTGTCACATTCTCGCTGATCCGTGCGCTAACTTGGTTATCGTCTCCCTTGTAGTAATACGCCGGTTCAGCCTCAGTTTCATACGAGCTGTCAAACGTTGGCGCGGTCCCAAAAGAATTAGGTGCCACTGGCTGGGTGCTCGTCATTGAACCAGCAAATAGATAACGACCATTGATTTTTACGTTTAAGAAGTCTTGTATTTCAGACATCTTGGTCGCCGAAATATCATCTTTATCCATTCCGTCTGGTACATTTCCGTCATCCAAAATTTCGCGAACGAGGCCACGCGCGTCGTTAAGGGAATTTTTTAAAAAGTCGATGCTGTTGAGGGTTGCGTCCATCCGGAGGTTAACGGTTGAGTTATCATTCAGAAATTGATCTATCCGATGCTCGCTTGCCTCGGCAGATAGCAGCTTTGACGCTTCTTTCGCGATACCGGCATAGTCTTGCGATTTCTGCATAGTGCTCAGCTGCAGTTGCCGATCCTGGATTTTATCTTGTGCATTAAAAATTAATGATTGGATCAGCCTGTTATTCGCTAGGTCTGTAACTCGAGTAACCATCAAAGAAATCTCATTTTTGTATCGTTCATTTTTTACCTGACCATGTCTGTCAGGGTCTTAAACATGTCTTGAGTGACCGTTATGATCCGTGCTGATGCCAAATATGCTTGCTCGAAAATAATCATATTTGAGAGTTCTTCATCCATATTAACCCCGCTTATCGCTGCGTTTTTGTTGTAGAGTTCCTCCTTAAGGCTCTCTTGAAATGCTAAGTCGCTCTGTACAGTCAATGATCGCGCAGCACTGAATGATATGATTGTTGAGGAATAGTCGGCAAATGTGGTCGTCGCAGCCGCAAGACCGCCGCCATCGGCAGGAGCCGCAAGGAAGTTAACAGAGGTATTAAACTCTGCAGCTAGATCCTTCGCTACCGAACCATCACCAATTGTTACGCCTTGGGAAACGTCGACGGATAGGCCTCCTGAGTCGACAAGCGTAAAATTATCGGAGTCAGTATCGACGATTTTCAAACTATAATTTGATCCATTAATCACGACTTCAGCGGTGATGTTAGCTGCAGAAAGCGTGGAATTAGAATTTATTGATGTCACGAGTGAGGTTAATGTATCTGACGTGGCATAGGAGACAGATGCCGTTGTAGAGGCATCAAGGGTAAACGTTAATGTTCCCGCAGATACCGTCGGCGTCGTGCCGTTGAATGCCGTTGTATCACTGTTCAGGTTTTTTGATGTCCACGTATTTGACTGCAAAGCGCCTCGGGACAAGAGAAAAGGGTCTTCTAAAATATCAGACCGAACGCTCAATTTGCCACTCAATGCGCGCCGTTCAGTTCGCAAGTTGGTATCAGATAGCAAAGTGCCACTACCTGTTTCAACCATTGCAAATTCATCGCCCGACGCGTCCGTAATTTCTAACCTATACCCGTCACCGTCCGCTACAACTTCAGCGGAAACGCCCTCTGTGGTTAGAGTGGAGTCAGCATTTATACTTGTGGCCAGAGAGGTTAACGTTTGAGATGCCGTATAACTTACTGTCGAGGACCACGCCGACCCGTCATTTCCCGAGAATTGAATGGTACCGGCTGTCGTAACCACGTCGCTGGTGCTACTTGTAAATAAATCACTGCGGTAAGTTGCATGATTTTCCGACGAGTCTATCAATCGATTTAAGCCAAAAAAATCCGAGAAACCTCTGCTTAGATCTCCTGCTGCGCTGACGGAGCTTGTTAACTCGTTTATCGCCACTCGGTAGTTGTTGTCTGCAGCCAGGCTCAATCGGCCACTACTATTTATTGAAGCCGTCAGATTTGTCATTTCTGACAGACCTGTGACCAAGTCACCCATATTTCTTACCTTGGGAACGAGGTCAGTAAGAAAAGTTCCGTTTCCACTCTCGGTTATATCAAATGTTTGGTCTCCCGCATCATTAATGCTTAAACGATAATTAGACCCCTCAGCGACAACGCTCGCAGTGATCCCTTGACCAGAGAGCGTGCCATTGGCATTGATCGATGCTGCTAGAGAGGTGAGAGTTTGACTGGCAGTATAGGCGACTGTTGTCGTAAAAGAAGCACCAACACCTGTAAAGGTAAGCGTCCCGGCAGTGGTAATTACATCGCTCGATGACGAGGAAAATAATGCACTTTCATAATCCGCAAAGCCTTGAGGCAGTGATAGATCAATTATTTTGTCCTCTTGGAGTACTCCGCTATCATTGACAATACCAACTCTTATGAAGCCAGATGCATCAAATATTGTATCACTGGCGATGTACCTGTCTCCGGTCAGACTTGTGGCAGGCGGATACCCGGCTCCTTTATTGTGGACAGCGTTAATCTCAACCTTGAGCTTCTCTGCAAGTTCGTCTAACTGAGCTTGCAATGCCGGCAATTCAGTATCACGAATATCAATTAGGCCTTTCAAACGCCCTGAGGATATAGAGTTGGTTATATCGTTAGTAGATGCGGCGTCCCCAACAAAAATACCAGGTACTCCGCCTACGGGATGACCAGTCACACCAGGTGCAATATAATTTGTTGCAGTGGTGGCGGTGTATTCCAAAGTTGCCGTCATAGTAGATGGTTGGGCATATGAAACAGTCTGTTTTTGTCCATCTACGAGCGTCATCCCGCCGCCCGAAAAAACAGTAAAGCTTCCGTCGCCTTTTTCGTAATACTTAATATCCATTATCTCAGCAGCTTTGTTCAACGCCATATCTCGTTGGTCTGCTAATTCTGCCGTGCTGATGTCAGAAGCTACAAACTCGATGATCGAATAATTATTTTTAACGATTGTGTCTAACGCGGTGTTTAGTTCAGTAACAGCGGTCGTGATTTTTGCATTCGCGTCGGCTCTCAAGTCTTGAATTACATCTGACATATCCTTCAATTCATTGAGCACGTCTGTCGCGGCATTAACCGTTAAATATTGATTAGCTGAAGTCTCCGGTGTCACAGCCACGGCGTCAAATTGGGCTGCCAACTCGGCAATCAAGTGAGTAATAGAGTCGTTGTCTTCTGGTCTGCCGAAATATTGATTGATCTGGGATAGAAAACTATCTTTCTGCTCCAACGCGCTGTAAGAGCCGGTTTCCTCTCGCAATTGCTTTAAAACGGCATCATCAACGTTCCTAGTAATGCGCGTTATCTCGACACCATAACCACTCCCATCAATTATCCTGGCTGCCTGATCGACAACCTTTCTTGAATAGCCCTCAGTGTTAACATTAGCGATATTATTTGAAATCGTTTGCAGCGACTGCTGGCTTGTTTGCAGTCCGCTCATAGCGTTCAAAAGGGTTATCTCTAAAGACACTTAATAGGCCTCGCCTGTGATACTCAAAGTTCCTGATTAAGTCCGACGGAGACCGCCGGTCGGAACGGCTGATGGGACAAATTCTCGGTAGTACCGGCCTCACTGTAAGTGGAGACAGAGCTTTTATATTCATTCGCAGCATCTTGGATAATCGCGAATATTCGTTTTGTGCCCTCGATCTTAGCCAACAACCTAGCTTTATTCTCATCAATTAGCTTGTTGAACGAGCCTGTTTCTTCAACCAGGTGACGCCATAAGCCGCGATCAGCGTTGACGAGTTCCGCGTTATCCTTCAACAGTGCGACTTGTTGCTCGTAACTTTGGAGTAGCAACTTTTTCTGTTCGAGGGAGCCGCGTAAACTCTCCTGACTGCCTTGTTGTTTTAGTAGCTGGTTTTCATGTTGTATCAGGCCATTTAGCTCTCGCATTAGCTCCAAGACACTTCTAATTCTAGCATCAATGTTCATTGAGATGCCTCCTGCATTGCGAGGATGGAACGTTGGACGGAGTCAGCTAGCCCAATACCGCCGCTCTTCGCGATAGATTTTCCGATTTCGTCGACCATCATCGAACGCCATACCTTTTCCGCATGACCGCCTCCAAAGGGACCTGATGTATCGATGCTGGCAAACATTGGTTGTAGCATCTGACCCAGAAAAAAGGCCTCAAAGTCCTTTGCTGTCTCTTGGATTTTCCCAGCGTTCATGTTTTTTGAAATTGGTGGCGTTGCTGCTGCCGACTGAAGCGCGAGCGCACCTTGTGCGATGAGGGGCGTGTCCGTCATCACATCACCATAATGTCAGCTTGCAGTGCGCCGGCAGTTTTGATCGCTTGCAGGATTGTAATCAGATCCCTCGGACCGATGCCAAGCGCATTCAAACCATTTACGAGATCTTGGAGCGTAATCCCCTGCTTAACCACGCTAAATTTTTTGTCCGGTTCCTCATCAATTTGAACGTCGGTTCTGTTCACAGTTTGCGTGGTGCCCGCTTCGGCGAACGGACCTGGTTGTGATACCTGCGGAGTTTCTGTCACGCGAATAGTGAGGGAGCCTTGGGCGATCGCTACTGTGCTGATCGTCACGTTTTCTCCCATCACGATGGTGCCCGATTGCTCATCAATAACAATCCGCGCCATCTGGTCCGGTTCAATGCGTAGTTGCTCAATGTCGGTCAGTAGTCCGACTACATTGTTCTCGTATCCAGAAGGGACAGAAAGCTCGATTGTACCCGGATCTCTCGGGTTTGCGGCGTTGGTGCCGAGAAAAGCATTTACAGCCTGGGCCATGCGGCGTGCTGTTGTGAAGTCAGGATTTCTGAGGCTAATCCGGACACGTTCCATGGAAGCAAGTTTGAATCCGATTTCCCGCTCGACGATGCCACCATTCGCAATTCTGGCGCTTGTAGGCACTCCTTTTGTAACCGACTCTCCTTGACCTTGTGATTGAAACCCTCCCACCGCCAATTGACCTTGGGCTACGACGTAGACCTCTCCATCTGCGCCAAGCAGCGGGGTTACAAGTAGCGTCCCGCCCAATAGGCTGGCAGAGTCACCAAGGGCGCTGACCGTTACATCAACTCTGCTACCTTGGCGGGTAAAACCTGATAGAGAGGCTGTAACCATAACCGCTGCAACATTTTTTGAGCTCAAACCGTTTTCCGTGGGTTTTACGCCCAATCGCTCCAACATGGCCAGGAGACTTTGTTTTGTAAAATGACCGTCGGCTAACGTGTCGCCAGTATTATTCAGTCCCACGACTAATCCGTAACCGACCAAAAGGTTGTCCCGGACACCCTCGAAGTTAGCAATATCTTTTATTCGGGAGGTTGCACTTACGCTTGATGTTAGGAGAAAATTGATCACGCAAAGCACCGCAAACACGGCTGGGAGCAAATTTTTTCGCAAAATTGGATGTGTTTTGTTCATTTTGGTTTCTTCGCCTATTTCCACGTTCTTTTATTTTGGCACCGACCAAAGGGTGCATGTCTAACGTCTTTGATGCTAATTTCGTGCCAATATTAAAATTATAATAAGTATATGTTTATATTGACTTTTTTTATTTTTTGTAAATTGCTGTGCTGCAGCGTGTGTTCGCTAAAAAATGATTTTTCGCGTAACGGGAAGAATTTGCCGCCTGTTTAAGGAGCAATATAGTGATTTATCGATTAAGTCTTCAGGCTTGCTGCAATCGAGGTCATTTCGTCCACAGTCTTAAACACCGTTGCAGCAGTGTTATAGGCCTGTTGTGCTAGGATCATATTGTTAAATTCCACACCCATATTCACATTCGATTTTTCATGTGAGAAGGGGATGAAGGCCCCAAAACTGGTACCGAGGGTAACCTCCCTTAGAGAAGCTGCCCCCGATTCCGATGTCTCAGAAAAAACATTAAATTGCCTGTTCTCAAGTGCGTTGGGGTTTGCAAATGTCGCCAAAGGCAGCTTGTACAATGGACGAACAACGCCGTTGGTAAAGGTTCCATTTACATAGCCTTGTTCGTCGAAACTGTAAGATTGCAGGTCGCCGGGAGTTCGACCATCTTTATCAAAGCCATTATAAATATATGTGGACCCTATCGATGTGAGGTTAGTAAGGTCTATGTCAAAAGTGACAGTAGTTCCATCCGAATAAGTTATTGATGGGGTTAATTTAGCTCCCGGAGATAGCTCCCCTGACGTCCCAAAATTCAGTATTTCTGTTGCGCCAGAACTCGGGGTCGCTGATGTAATATTGCTGTCGGAGCTGTTAATATGCGCAGTCCATTCCTGCGCATTTGCAGTTTTTGTAAAAATTAGTTCAAAAGTGCGACTGGTTCCATCTGCGTCCAGCACACTTGCTTTAAAGGCATTTGTGCCCGCAACGTCTCTAGTAGCCGGAATATTTCCTGTGAGGTAGGCTTTTGATGTCGCGCGGGCATCAGAGAGAAAAGCAAACCTGTCCACTCTGATAGATTCCGGGGCGCTGGTGGTTGTCACCACTCCATTTTCATCAGAGACCCAACCCTGCAGAAAGTTGTCGTTCTTATCTGCCAGGTAGGTTAAGTCATGATCGAACGTGATTAAGTTAGCACTAGCATTACCGGTAATATCTATTGACCCATCCTCTCGGTAGGCCCCCGTCACCGAACCCGTTCCATTTGTTTTTAATTGAAATGCGCCATCACGCGAATAAAACGTGTCGCCGGTCCCGTCTTGCAGACTATTCAGAACAAAAAAACCTTGGCCGTTGATTGCAACGTCATTTGGGTTGGTTGAGGAGAGGATTCCTCCTTGTTGCTCAATGTTATTCACGCGATAGGATTTTACGCCGCCTACATCGGAATTTGAGTCATAACTTGAGGCCAACACCGTTTCGAACCTCGTTGTAGATGATTTATAGCCCCCGGTATTTATATTGGTTATATTCTGGGATATCGTGCCGAAGGCTGAGGATTGAGTGAGCATTGCCAGGGACGGCGAAGTGAGCGCTCCATACATTGCCATTAGTAATTACCTCGCCACTGCTGATTTTGGTAAGACCTTAAATTCGAGTTTACGGATGCAATAGTCATGCCAACAGAAAATTAAAAAATCGAGGAATCGTGCTCTTTTTCCGGACTTACCTTGGTCTTCGATGAGGTTAATTAGCGAGAGTCACTGGAGATGAAAATGTTGCCGGGCAAATCCTGCTGGGTTGTATTGTGCTCTTCCCTGAGTGGGAAGTTTCCCGTATCTTCTCTTGATGAAGATTCCTGAAATAAAATCAACACGCGCGCAGTCGGCTAAGAAAACGCAGAAGGCAGACGAGCCCAGTGGAACCACTTTTACGGACCATCTAGCACCTGCAACGGAACCGTCATCAAAAGCTGACGCTTCGGGCGATGCCGGCCCGGTTGTGGCGGTCAGTTCGATATTGTCGGTGCAGGAGGTAGGGGAGGAAGCAAACGAGGAACAGCAACTGCGGCGGCTCATCCAATGGGGTGAGGATATTCTGGATCAACTTGATAAAATTCGCCACGATCTTTTGGTGGGTGCGATACCGCTGGATCGGTTGAGTGGTCTAGCTAAGGCGTTGCGTGATCGGAAAACCAACATATCTGATCCAGTCCTTCTCTCCCTAATCAATGAAATTGAATTGAGAGCCGAGGTCGAAATCGCCAAATATTCCCGCGATATCTGATTATAACGATTTAAATTCCTCTCAATCGATCCCGTCACTGACTTACAACCTGGACTTTCGCTAGGTTTGTATGAAAGAGGTCTTGAGGCGTTCGAAAGGCCTAACTATATTTCGCCGCCAGTATCTCGGATATAAAGTGAAAGGTGAATATAGTGACGGTGACCCTGCCGCCAGATTACAAGCCCAAGGCAAAAGAGGAGTTTATGAATGAGCTCCAACAAGAGTATTTCCGGCAAAAATTGTTAAAGTGGCGGGACGAACTCTTAAATGAGGCAAATGAGACGAGAAATCATCTGCAGGAAGAGAGCATGGGGCAGCCAGATATTGCGGATCGGGCCTCTGCGGAGACTGACCGATCTCTTGAGTTAAGAACTCGTGACCGCGCTCGGAAACTCATTTCTAAAATTGATGAGGCGCTTGAACGTCTTGAGAACGGCTCCTACGGATACTGTGAAGAGACGGATGAGCCAATTGGTTTAAAACGCCTGGAAGCTCGACCCATCGCTACCCTCAGTGTAGAGGCACAAGAGCGCCATGAACGGTTGGAAAGAACGCGCCGGGATGACTAGCTGCCAAAAGGGGTGCGCTGAATGGACCCGACTGAAAAATTGGCCTGAGAACAGAACTTCATTAGTTGGCCCAAAACAAACTAGCTAAAAAAAGAAGGCCGGTGGGATCCCCACCGGCCTCAAGTTGTTCCAATTCTTTACGGAATCAGAACGGGAAAATAATATCTATCATTTGAGTGCCGTACCGCGGTTGCTGTAGGTCCGAGAGGGTACCTCTACCGCCATAGGCAACGCGCATCTCTGCAATTTGCTCGTGAGATATTGAATTGGCTGAGTCAATGTCCTCGGGCCGGATTATGCCCGTCACCATTACTTCCCGTAGCTCAAAATTGACTTTTATTTCTTGACGAGCGAACACAACCAAATTTCCATTTGGTAGTATCTGAGTAATCACTGCGGCTATCGACATGGTAACTGTCTCGGATCGGTCCACTGCTCCATCACCGGAGGTCGAATGTTTTGTTCCAAGACTTACGGTGGTCTCTGGAGTAATTGCTTGCGGTAGTGTCTTGGTTAGCTCACTCTCAATACCTAGCAGTTTTGTGAGATCAGCATCTTCTGCGTCATCTCGGGCCCGAGTAGTTTTGTTGGCGAGAGCGGCTTTGTCGCTTATCGCTAATTTTATGGTCAAAATATCTCCAACTCGACCCGCTCTTTGATCCCGGAAAAATGCTCGTGCTCCAGGCCGCCAGAGAGAATTGGCTTTTCTGTTAATGGTCTTGGGGGCGGGCATGGGCATACTCACCGGCCGATATTTTGGGCGCGCTGTGGGATTTGCGATCTCGCTGATCTGAGGACCGTTGTTAACTTCAGAGAGGCGTGTGAAAGTATTACAGGCCGACAGCAAAAAACAAAGAGCCATGAGTGCAAGAAGCTGCCGGCATATCGGGTTCATTGTTCTCACGTTAGATCTCCTTTAGGTATTGCTATTGTCTGTTAATTTACCTTGAAGTGTGTCGGGGCACTTACGCTTACTTTACCGGCATGGGTAACCACAGCTTCGATCACCTTTTTGCTCTGGATGTTTTTGACTTGCACGATTTCTCCCTTAGATCCATCCTGCATAGCCTGCCCTTGGGCCGTGAGCGTCATCGACCTTGATGCTAGGTGGATCGTAACAAGGCCATTCTTCCTGACCAAAACAGGTCTCTGAACATAAGATAATCTGACCGGCGCATGTTCCCTTACGATTCTTTTAGCAGCCATCCCCACAAGGTCCTCCTCGTGGAGAATGGTGTCCCTTCGCACAGAAGACTCTCTGATGCTGGTCCATGTGATATGATGTTTTTTGACGATGTCACCCCTGCGCAAACGCTTGCCAACGACAGGTATCGATATCATGGGATGAACTCGTCCAGTGATACGGTGACGTTTTGCCGCGGGATCGTCAGCTGGCGCGGCAACTGTTGCTACGAATCTGCCCGATTTCGGGTTGTATAGAAGATTGTCTAGGCCAATGGTCGGTTCAACATTAGTCGGTAAGTGGATTGCAAGTGTTCTACCGTTCATCGAGAGCTCAATATCATCTCCAGCGCCTTTTGCCCTCAAGCCTGCAAGAAGGATGGTTTTAAGATCGTCTTGGAAAACTTGCTGACTCGCTCGTTCAACGATTAACTTGGTTTTTAAGCTCAGTGGGCGCCAACGAATTTTATGTGCCCTGGCCACTCTATACAGCCACTTGGCGTCAAGGGTGGACCGTTGGCCGGGCGCGGGTGCATACGCAATCGGAGTAGCCCCCTTTTCACCGGGTAGTCCGAATAAGTCGCTTAAGGTGATGTATTTGTCCTCTACGATAATAGAAGACCGAAGCTTTACCTCGCTTGCCAAAGCAGCATTTCCCATCAAGGCAAGTGATGTAGCCGTTATGATTATTGATCGCATTATCGTTCAGTCCCTACCGAAGTTGGTTGAGCGTGCCCATCATCTCATCAGATGTTTGGATGACCTTGGAATTCATTTCGTAGGCCCTTTGAGCGGAGATCAATTCGGAAACCTCGGACACGGCATTTACGTTCGAGGTTTCTAAAAAGCCCTGGAGCAGCGTTCCATATCCGGCGGCGCCAGGAGTGCCAGCGGTCGCCGCACCGGATGCAGGTGTTTCCAGATATAAGTTATCGCCGATAGCTTCCAGTCCTGCATCATTTGGAAAAGATACCAATTGAATTTGGCCCGCGTTGGTCGGCGCAACTGTGCCCTGCAATTTCACCAAAACCTGTCCGGTAGCGTTAATCGTCACGTCGACTGCAGCCGGGTCCACAGTAATATTAGGTATTAGCGCGTTGCCATCGTGGGTCACAATTTGGCCGGTAGGACTTAGTTGGAATGACCCATCTCGCGAGTAGCCCGTTGTTCCATCTGGTAGTGTAATCTGGAAAAAGCCCTTACCTTGGATGGCAAGATCGAATGTATTATCTGTTGCGGTTAGATTGCCTTGCTCGTGAATTCGGTAAACGGCAGCTAACTTTACACCCAAGCCTAGTTGAACTCCTGACGGTATTATAGTGCCCGAGTCAGAAGAAGTTGAACCGACGCGCCTGAGATTCTGGTAAATAAGGTCCTGAAATTCCGTTCGTCGCCGCATAAAGCCCGTTGTGTTCATATTTGCGATATTGTTGGAAATGACCTCCACATTCTGCTGCTGCGCGAGCATACCGGTCGCTGCAATACTTAAAGACTTCATTTTCCCGTCCTTTCTTAAATTTCCTGTGTAACCAGGCTTATCCGCGTGGTCCTAATTTTTGGATCATCTGTTTCTGGCGGCTGTCTTCTCGATCGATTAACTTCCGGGTACTTTCAAATGCGCGGTGTGTCTCGATCATCTTGGTCAACTCAAGGATGGGTTCGACGTTCGATCCTTCCAAGGCGCCCTGAACAAGGGTCGGAGCTTCTTCATCTTCTGGTTCCTGTTCCGAGGTGTATAAGCCACCTGCTTCTCTTTTAAGGCGTTGCTCGTCCTCAAACATCACAATTCGGATCCGGCCCAGGTCGCCATTGTTCGTCGAGACTGTTCCATCCCGAGAGATGGTAATTTCGGTATCTGTTGGTCCAAAAATAAGTGGCGCTCCCGCATCGGATAGAACGGGAAAGCCCTGCTGGTTGACTAATTGCCCGCCGTTATCCAGTTGGAAGCGTCCGTTACGTGAGTAAAGTTCCTGATCTGGAGATTCGAAAACAAAATAACCGTCGCCCTTGATGGCAACATCTAATTTGTTGCCCGTAGGGAG
>CAJWIY010000051.1 GCA_913042205.1 uncultured Gammaproteobacteria bacterium | reverse complement strand
AATTTGGCTCAAAAGGATAATCTTCTAGATTATCAAAACATTCATCTGGGGTTCTTAAAATTTTCATATTAACTTTTTAGTAATCTTTCACAACCAGAACCATCGAGAATTTCTAATACCCTCGCCCTATCATCTTCAGAGAGATTTTCATTGAGCCGGTAAGATTTTAAGAGTTAAAAAAGCACTCCTCGCCGTTTCACTAAGACTCGCAATATTGGTATTAAGTTTTCCAATATGTTTCTCTTTACTAAGATAGTTTTGTCCCCATAAAGTCACTATGCGGTGAAGGATGTTTGATTCGATGAGTGAACCTGACAACCCGGGCTTCGACCCTGACGAGGAATACGGCGTTGCGGTTGCTAAGCCGGAACAAAAGAAGCCGCCACTATACAGAGTCATTATGCTTAATGACGATTACACGCCTATGGAATTTGTAATCCATGTTCTGGAGTTATTCTTCGATATGGATCAGGAGAAGGCGACCCAGATAATGCTGACGGTTCACACCAAAGGGGCTGCAGTATGCGGGCTGTACCCGAGAGATATTGCAGAGACGAAGGCGGACCATGTGGTTGAGTATGCGAAAGAAAATCAGCATCCTTTGATGTGTCAAGTCGACGCCGCAGAGGATTGAAAAGGAGACCTGTATGTTGAGCCGCGATCTCGAAGTCACTCTTAACAGTGCATTCAAACGAGCGAGAGAACTCCGGCATGAGTATATGACTGTGGAGCACCTCTTGTTGGGTTTGTTGGATAATGCGTCTGCTGTTCAGGTTTTAAATTCATGTGGAGCTGAGGTATCGAGACTTCGGGAAGAACTCGAGCAGTTTGTTACACAAACAACTCCAGCATTGCCCGAGGATTCAGAACGTGACACCCAGCCAACGCTAGGTTTTCAACGAGTTCTTCAACGCGCCGTTTTCCATGTGCAGTCCTCTGGGAAACAGGAGGTGACAGGCGCGAACGTACTAGTCGCTATTTTCTCTGAACAAGAATCACAGGCCGTTTATTTCCTTAAGCAACAGCAAATAGCACGCATTGACGTCGTAAATTATATCAGCCACGGAATAGCAAAACCTGAAGAACCAGCAACCGAGGGTGATACTGAACCGGGGGCCCAGACTAATCAAGCCGCGACCGGCGATGAGCGGGCCTCGAATCTAGAAGGGTATTGCACAAATTTGAATCAGGAGGTGAACAAGGGACGCATTGATCCTTTGATTGGTCGTGATGAAGAGCTCGCGCGCGTGGTTCAGACACTTTCACGTCGTCGCAAGAACAATCCTCTTCTCGTGGGCGAGGCAGGTGTTGGTAAGACCGCGATCGCCGAGGGGTTAGCTTACCGAATTGAAGAGGGTCAGGTGCCTGACGTGATTTCTGACGCAGTTGTTTATTCACTTGATCTCGGTTCACTGTTGGCGGGCACAAAGTACCGGGGCGATTTTGAAAAGCGTTTGAAAGCGCTTTTAGCTGAGATCGAAAAAGAGGAGCACGCTATACTATTTATCGATGAAATTCATACCATCATTGGTGCCGGTGCCGCCTCAGGAGGTGTCATGGATGCCTCAAATATTTTGAAGCCGCTGTTGTCGTCTGGACAGCTTAAGTGCATTGGCTCGACAACATTTCAGGAATTCCGCGGAATTTTCGAGAAAGATCGCGCTCTAGCGCGCCGCTTTCAAAAAGTAGATGTGCTTGAGCCGTCGATAGAGGATACGATAAAAATCTTGAACGGTCTGAAGTCGCGTTTTGAGGAACACCACGAATTGCGGTACACAAAAGCGTCGTTGACATCGGCGGTGGAGTTATCAGCGAAATACATGAGCGACCGGCACCTACCCGATAAAGCAATCGATATAATAGATGAAGCAGGTGCAATGCAGAGATTAATGACTCCGTCACGTCGTAAGAAGGTGATAGGAGTGACTGAGGTAGAAGCTGTTGTAGCGAACATTGCTCGTATCCCACCAAAACAAATCTCAAAATCCGATACAGAAGTACTTGAGAATCTTGAGCGTGATCTGAAATTGACCGTATTCGGCCAAGATACAGCTATTGAAAGAATGAGTTCGGCGATTAAATTATCTCGCGCCGGACTGAAGCAGGAGGGAAAGCCGGTTGGCTGTTTCCTCTTTGCTGGGCCAACTGGCGTGGGTAAGACCGAGGTCAGTCGTCAGCTGGCAAGAACGCTCGGTATTGAGCTGGTACGTTTCGATATGTCTGAATACATGGAACGCCATACCGTTAGTCGTTTAATTGGCGCGCCTCCGGGCTACGTTGGCTTCGATCAAGGTGGCTTATTGACTGAGGCTATTACGAAAAATCCACATTGTGTGTTGTTGCTTGATGAGGTTGAAAAAGCGCACCCGGACGTTTTCAATTTGCTGCTTCAGGTTATGGATCACGGTACGTTAACCGACAACAACGGCCGCAAAGCAGATTTTCGTCATGTTGTGTTGATCATGACGACCAACGCCGGAGCCGAGAGTTTGGCGAAACGGAGTATTGGATTCAGCGATCAAGATCAAACAACGGACGCGATGGAAGCCATCAAGCGCTATTTCACTCCAGAATTTAGGAACCGCCTTGACGCGATCGTGCAATTTGGTGCACTGAGTGAGGAAGTCATTGAGCAGGTTGTTCATAAGTTTATCGCCGAGTTACAGGCACAGCTTGATGATCGAAAAGTATCGATCGAACTGGATGATTCTGCGATGCGTTGGTTAGCCAAACGTGGTTATGACAAGACCATGGGGGCGCGGCCGATGGCCCGTTTAATTCAGGAATCGATTAAACGGCCACTAGCCGACGCGATCCTGTTCGGTAATCTGGCGGGCGGAGGAAGTGTATTGGTAACTATCGACAAAAAAGATGAGCTTTCGTTCGATATGACACCTCGCGAGGTGAAATCGAAAGAAACCGCGTGAAGTTCAGTCAGCCCAGCGGCATAGTATCGAATGAGTTCAGCGTGCTCGGAATGTAATACGGCCCTTGGAAAGGTCGTAAGGAGTGAGTTCTACAGTTACCCTGTCGCCTGTTAGGATTCGGATGTAGTGTTTGCGCATCTTTCCAGAGATATGAGCGGTAACAATGTGACCGTTGTCGAGTTCCACTCGGAACATCGTATTAGGCAACGTATCGACGATCGTACCCTCCATTTCAATTGAATCTTCTTTCGCCATTTAGCTGCCTTCGCGTGATATGAAAGGCGGGATTATGCCCGCTTAATTCGTCCGAATCCACCTATCGTTAATCAGCATCTCTATTGGACGGTATTCCGTTTTGTAGGCCATTTTTTTGGAGTCGCGAATCCAATAGCCCAAATATACAAAAGGGAGCTCGAGTCCGCGGGCGATTTCGATGAGCTGCAAGACCATCAACCGACCCAGACTTCTGCAGTCAAATTGAGGGCTCGGCTCATAAAACGTATAAATTGCCGACAGACCATTGTTGGGGATTTCATCAAACAGTGTTACAGCGATTAACATTTCATCTATCCGCGCTTCGAGAAAAAAAGCATGCTCTCGGTTGGATGTGAGAAATGACTGATACTGGGACGGGGAGGGCGGATACATATCACCATCAGCATGCCGTGTTTCGATATATCGTTTGTAAAGTGAGTAATGTTCCTCATCAAGGATCGGGGTTCGGGCTGAAAAACTGACATCTTGATTTCGCTTAAGAGTACGTATTTGTCTTCTTTTGGGATTGAAGGAATCAACCGGTACGCGAACGGAGATGCATGCTGTACAGTTTGTACACTGTGGTCGGTAGGTATAGCGACCGGAACGGCGGAAACCTGATTCGGCAAGCTTGACTATCTGATCCACGCTCAGATCCGTGGTCGGTTCAACAAACACGGTCGTAGCTTCTTCGTCCTCGAGGTAGCTACACGGATGCGGTGCTGTTGCAAAGAACTTCAGTGCTTCAAAACTGCTCATAACGTCAGTATTGTGATCCTTTCGATAAATTCTTTCCGAGTTATTAGGCTAGCACCGAGTGAGTGAAGATGCGACGTTG
This sequence comes from uncultured Gammaproteobacteria bacterium, assembly GCA_913042205.1. Taxonomy (GTDB): domain Bacteria; phylum Pseudomonadota; class Gammaproteobacteria; order Pseudomonadales; family Litorivicinaceae; genus HIMB30. The sequence goes on along the minus strand of CAJWIY010000051.1, from coordinate 9,148 downwards.
GTATCTGGCAGTCAATCAGTTCAACTCGATGTGACTCAGCCTCTTGACAAAGTTTGGCTAGAGCAGCTTTTGAGGCGTCTGGTACCAACGAAACCATCGATTCACCGAAAAATACCCTACCTAGTTTGACACCGTATAGTCCGCCTATGAGCCGATCATTGCTAAAGACTTCGAAAGAACTTACGGCTCCCTCCTCATGGAGCGCCAGATAAGCCTTGACCATCGCGTTGGTGATCCATGTTCCTTCATGATTGGCGCGGGTTGATGCGCAGAGATGGATAAGATCTTGAAAACAGGTGTTGATTCGGATTTCGAAGGCATGTTTTTTTATTGATTGTTTAAGACTCCGCCTGAATCTAAAGGCCGTTGGTTCGAGAATCAGCCGTGGGTCTGGGCTCCACCATAAAATCGGCTCACCATCTGAGAACCAGGGAAAGATACCACGAGAGTATGCGAGTTTGAGTCGCTCAGGGCTCAGGTCGCCCCCGGCACACAATAATCCATTGGGATCATCGAGTGCCTCGGTTACATCTGGAAAATCCAGGGTATCTTCGGGTATCCAGGGTATCAGTGTCTGGACTCGTCGATAAAGCGTTCCGCATCGAGCGCTGCCATGCATCCGAAACCTGCCGAGGTAATTGCCTGACGGTAAATATGATCGGCGACATCACCCGCCGCAAAAACACCAGGAATGGATGTCTCAGTTGAAAATCCATCTAAGCCTGAGCGGACGATCAGGTAACCATTATTCATAGCAAGCTGACCAGCAAACAGATCAGTATTTGGCTTATGACCGATTGCTATAAATACACCATGTACGTCGATCTGCTTTTGCGAATCATCTTTTGTGGATTTGATACGCAGTCCCGTTACACCGGCTTCATCACCTAGTACCTCGTCGAGCTGATGATTCCAAACCACTTCGATGTTCCCCTTTGCAAACAGTCGATCTTGCAGGATTTTTTCGGCTCTTAGGGCATCACGGCGATGTATCAATTTTACTGATTCAGCTAGGTTGGCAAGGTACAGAGCTTCCTCAACGGCTGTGTTACCGCCACCCACAACGGCGACAGAGCGTCCGCGGTAGAAAAATCCATCACATGTCGCGCACGCAGAGACACCACGACCTTTAAACAATTCCTCTGAATCGAGCCCTAGATACTGAGCACTCGCTCCGGTGGCAATAATAAGAACGTCACAGCTATAGTTTGCCTGATCACCAATAAGCTCGAATGGTCTTTGATTGAGGTTGGCTGAGTGTATTTGGTCATTAATAACTTCGGTATCAAAACGTTCCGCATGCGCTTGCATATCCATCATCAACTGAGGGCCTTGAAGATCAGCTACGCCACCAGGCCAATTTTCGACCTCGGTCGTCGTTGTAAGCTGGCCTCCCACTTGCGTTCCAGTAATCACCACGGGCGAGAGGCCTGCACGGGCGGCATACACAGCTGCTGTCCATCCCGCTGGACCTGAACCAAGAATGATAAGTTCATGATGCACGATTGATCTGTCCTTCTCTGTTAAACTTTACAGACGTTTATCTAGATATATAGATTAAAGGTCATTAATTCATCCTCCAAGGAGTTCGGTTGAACGAATTGACAGCACAGCACTGGTACACGCGCCTATTTCGCGAGGTCATCTGGATTTTAGGTGTCGCGTTGTCGATTTTTATCTTCTTAGCGTTAATATCTTTCGATGTAAGAGATCCGGGCTGGTCTTTTCATGGTCCCGTAACTGAAGTGCATAACACCATTGGCCCAGTCGGTGCATTTGTGTCTGATTGGTTATTATCATGGTTTGGATATACAGCCTTCTTGATCGCTTGGTTGCCGACTATTGTCGTGCGGTGGATTGCTCATGGAACGCACGATGGACGGATCTGGATAGCCAGACTACTTGGATTGACACTTTCACTTCCTGGATTTTGTATAGTACTCGGTCTGCACCTGAGCTCTAGTTCCGTATTGCTACCAATAGGCATAACCGGCGGAGGTATTCTTGGGGGGGTACTAAATCAGGAACTGGTGGGTGATTTTGGGGTGACTGGTACTGCTTTGGGCGGTCTTCTGTTGAGCCTTACGGGTATTACGGTAGTATTTTCGCTAAAGTGGTCGGATGTGTTGGCGAGTGTCGGTTCCACTACGAGTTTAATCGGGCGATCTGTTTTGGCTATCCTTAGCGGTAAGAGGCAACCCGCTCAGTTGAACATTGAAAGCCATAGATCGATCTTTGGACGCATACTCGTTCCACTTAATCACGCAATTCTGCCCAAGACGGTCCGCCGGACGCTGACTAAAGTTGCACCGCGGCCGCCCGAAGCTGATGTTGCCCAGATCGAGGCGGAACTTCTGGGGCCTAGAGCAACAGGTGATACCAGTAGTTCTGAGAGGTTTACGCCCAAAATGCCCTCGGATGAGGCTATTTTAAATGATGGACCACGACTGGATTTTGCTAGCCTAGATACCATAGATGTTAAAGTGCGCGATCCGAGCCTTGGCTCTGATTCTGTAGTTGACTCGGTGGAGCGGACCATCACGATTACTCCGTCGAATGAAGCTCAGACCCTGTTGTGTGACCAACCGATCCCGGGGCCTGGCCATACAAAACCAAAGTCGAGAAGATCGTCGGCTGGCCAGATGGTATTGCCGGATTTGTCATTACTTGACCCCGCAGACTCACCATCGGACAAAGGATTCTCTCAGCATGACTTAACCGAGATGGGTGACCTCTTGGTGCGTCGTCTGAGTGAATTCGGTGTTGAGGCTGAAATTATGGCTATCAATCCGGGCCCTGTGGTTACCCGTTTTGAAATTGATCCAGCGCCAGGTATCAAGGTCTCCCGAATCACTAACCTCGCAAAAGATTTGGCGAGAAGTCTCGCGGTGATAAGTGTCAGGGTTGTGGAGGTGATAGCAGGTAAGAGCACTGTCGGTATTGAGATTCCAAATCAATTCCGAGAAATGGTTCGTTTGTCTCAAATTCTCGGTAGTGAGGCCTATAAAAAAGACTCATCTGTACTTTCTTTGGCCCTCGGGCATGATATTTCCGGCCAATCATTGTGCGCGAATCTAGAGAAGATGCCGCACCTCTTAGTGGCAGGCACCACGGGTTCAGGTAAGTCCGTTGGAGTGAATGCTATGTTGCTGTCCATGCTTTACAAGGCGCGTCCTGAGGATCTCCGGTTAATTCTTGTTGATCCAAAGATGCTGGAGTTGTCTATCTATGAGGGGATCCCTCACCTGCTGGCTCCTGTGGTCACTGATATGAAAGACGCCGCCAACGCGCTTCGCTGGTGTGTCGGTGAAATGGAACGCCGTTATAGATTGATGTCGGCGCTAGGTGTCCGGAATCTTGAAGGCTTTAATCACAAAGTGCGTGAACACGAAGAGCGTGGGGAGCCCCTCGCTGATCCGACTTTCGTTCCCTCTGGATTTGATTCAAACGAAGTTGCGCCTGAATTGAATGCAATGCCGTTGATTGTTGTGGTGATTGATGAATTTGCGGACATGATGATGATTGTCGGAAAGAAAGTTGACCAGCTGATTGCGCGACTGGCGCAAAAGGCAAGAGCGGCAGGGATTCACCTGATACTGGCGACACAGCGGCCATCTGTCGATGTGATTACGGGCCTGATCAAGGCCAATATCCCGAGCCGGATCAGTTTCCAGGTGAGCTCAAAGATTGATTCGCGTACCGTACTTGATCAGGGGGGTGCGGAGCAGTTACTCGGTCATGGTGACATGCTCTACTTGCCGGCAGGTAACCCCGTTCCAGTCCGCGTGCACGGCGCTTTTGTGGATGACCATGAAGTTCATAACGTCGTGAACTTTTGGAAACTGCAAGGGCAACCGGCCTATGAAGAAGCTATCCTAAACGCGCAATCCTCAGGTGATGGTGAGGCATCAGGGTCGCTTCTGGATGGTGATAATGAGGCTGATCCACTTTATGACGAAGCCGTGGCGTTTGTTATCGAGACGAGGAGGGCCTCGATTTCCGCAGTCCAACGCAAGTTGAAGATTGGATATAACCGAGCGGCCCGAATGATTGAGGCGATGGAGGCTGCGGGGGTAGTCAGCGAGATGGGCGCCAATGGTTCACGTGAAGTGCTCGTACCAGGACCTCAATGATGCGCCGGACATTAGGGTTACTTTGCGTTTGTTGGTCATGTCTTGTGACGGCGTCACCTCCCGATGAATTGGCCCGTTTGTTGGAGCCATACCGGTCGTTTTCGGCTAAATTCGAGCAAAGCACATTGGATCAAGAAGGCGCCCCGATCAATCAGATGACAGGGGAGCTATCCATTGCCTCCTCGTCAATTTTTTACTGGAAAACAAATCCGCCATTCTCACAAGTGATTGTTGCGGACAATGAAGTTTTATGGATATTTGACGAGGACCTTTATCAGGTTCAGGTTCGTCCGATCGATGACGCGATTGCAGCGTCTCCTGCCGCGATATTAACCGGCGGACCTGATACGCTGGGCTCGCGATTTCGAGTGACTGATGAAAGCGAAAATACTATGGCTGTTTATCGGCTTGTGCCGCGAGCCACCGATGAGGTGACGCGTCAGATCTTACTTCGCTTTGACGGGGATCGATTAGTTGATTTATCGATTGAAGACGCTTTGGGGAATCGTTCGTTGGTAACACTTACCGCAGTTACCCATGATCAACCAAGCCCTGAACGATTCCACTTCACGCCACCCAAAGGTGCGGATGTCATTTACGCAATTGGTGAACGACGTTGATGGTGCGGCTAGTCGGCTGTCGATTAAATAATTAAGTGTCTCGACGCTGAGTAACTCATGCGATAATTTTTATTACACAGTCACTTGAGCCTTCCAGCCCTGCTCTAATTCGCGACCGGCATCTGTTATGCTTGATTGCTTTTTTCATCCGGCCGGCGATCGTTAAGTTGACTGGTTTTAAGGAATACAGAGTTTCATGCTAGACCCAAAACTTCTCCGTAATGATCTCGAGAATGTCGTTACACAGCTCGCCCGGAAGGGGGTGCACTTTGACGTGACGTCCTATCAGGCGTTAGAGACTAAAAGGAAGTCCTTGCAGCTTGAAACAGAATCGTTGCAAAACAAGCGCAAGGACGGTTCGAAATCTGTTGGCCTTTTGATGAAAGACGGTAAGAAACCTGAAGCGGAAGAGTTGAAGACCGAGATTGCGGAGATTGGCGATCAGTTAGGTGCCATTGAGGCTGAGTTCCAGACCGTGCAGGTTGCCCTGGATCAGTTATTGATGGAGACACCAAATCTTCCTGATGCGAGTGTTCCCGACGGATTTGATGAAAACGACAATGTTGAGTTGTCGTTAGTTGGTGAGAAGCCAAGCTTTGGGTTTAATGTTCGTGATCATATCGAGATTGGTGAACTGTTCGGTGGTCTCGATTTTGATCGAGCAGCACAATTATCTGGTAGCCGCTTTGTCACAATCCATGGTGAGTTCGCGAGACTTCATAGGGCCTTAGTCCAGTACATGCTAGATATGCATACCGAACAGCATGGATACCTTGAAACCTATGTTCCCTTGTTGGTTGATGGACCAATTCTTGAGGGAACCGGTCAACTCCCGAAGTTCAAGGATGATCTGTTCCGTATTGCCCCTGATGATGGTGGTGGTCGAGAGAGGTATCTGATTCCGACAGCTGAGGTTCCTCTGACCAATCTCGTCAGGGACAGCATTATCGATCTGGCCAAATTACCGCTTCAGTATGTTGCACATACGCCATGTTTCAGGGCAGAGGCTGGGTCTTATGGTCGTGACGTACGTGGAATGTTTAGGCAACATCAATTCGACAAAGTTGAATTGGTTTGGATTACACATCCTGATCACAGCTGGGACGCGTTGGAGTCGCTTAGGGGCCACGCTGAGTCTGTGCTCTCCGGTTTGGGGTTGCATTTTCGAGTTGTCAATTTGTGCGGTGGCGATCTTGGTTTCTCGGCCGCTAAAACTTATGACCTCGAGGTATGGCTCCCCGGCCAGAATCAGTTCCGAGAGATCAGTTCGTGCTCGAACTGTCTGGATTTTCAGTCACGGCGGATGCAGGCGCGTTTTAGAAATGAACAAGGAAGGCCTGAGCTGGTGCATACTCTGAACGGGTCTGGTGTCGCCATTGGTCGTTGCTTGATCGCTGTTGTTGAGAATTATCAGAATGAAGACGGATCAATCACAGTACCCGAGGTGCTCAGGCCTTATATCAAGACCGATCGACTCACGCCCTAGTCACAAACACTTGGTGGGTTTTGGAAGTCCGGATACGCGCGCGAGTTGTCTGGCCGGACTGACAGGGAATAAATTGTGCAGGTAGATGCTGTTTCCCTTTGCGGGTCCCGCTATTTCTTTTACCCACTTGACGAGCGGTCTCATTGCAGGCGCGTGGTCGAATTCCACATAATATCGACGAGCCAGTCCAATCAACTCCCAGTGCTTTTCCGTGAGCTGGATTGATTCCAGTGCTGCGAGCTGGTGAGCCGTGTCCTCGTCCCAGTCCCCAAGGTCTTGTAGGTAGCCATTATCGTCGAGATGAAGCGCCATGTTAGCTCCATGTCCTGCAGGGAGATTGTTCCAGTTTTTGGATCCACTGGTCCATGGTCAGGACATTGACCTCTCTAAATGGAACTAGGGCCGCATCGCCTGAAAAGATGGCGACCTCACACGGAAAGTTTTCGAGGTCGTTCAGGGAATTGATCGCTTCCCCCGCAATGACTGCTAGGTGATGCGGTTCAATCCAATTGAGCGCGTCCACCAGCGCGGTTTGTGAGGTGATTAGATGGATCATCATGCTTCCAGAACTATATCGGAATCGTCGAGGCATCGTTTGATCGTCTCATGACTCACCACCGATCCGGGAAATTGATCAGAGGGCTCGAAATCCCAGGAGCGGCAACTCTCGTGATCGACAAGGATAGTTTCGACATCATACAGAGGCAAACTCTTGAGCTTACCGCTGATCGCGAGGGCGCTACCTTCGGGCATGTTGGGCAGTTTAGCCCATAGAACACCGGCGTCCTGTAATACGACTGATACCGGACATTCGAAGGTTGAAAGGACCAGGGCCATGTCAATCATCTCGCGAGTACCCAGTGCCTGAGTAGGACCCGATCGAATCACGAGAGCCACCGATTTCATCGGAACTGCACTACCCGATCTGCGGCCTGTAGTTGGTCAGTCCATTCACCGAGCCCGCCGACCCGAACGTTTGTTATAAGAACGTCTTGAGTAACTCCACGCCGCTCGGCGGCGGTGATGCAGGCAACTACGTCGCAGTGTTGGTGTCGTGCGAGCGTCTCGAGAAACTGACTGGGATCTGTCTCACCTTGGGGAATCTCACGTCGCCCGTTTGCAAGTAGGACACCGTCTTCATATAGAAAGCAAAAGACCGCGTACCCTTTGGATAACGCGGTCTCGATTGTTTCTAGGGCCCTGAGTGGGAGAGTCCCTCGGTCAGGACCTACCGACAGCAGGACTGCGAGTAGTCTCACTCGTCCCCAGAAAATACGCCCAGTAGCGCGAGCAGGTGTGCGAAGAGCATGTAAATATCGACGTAGAGTGCAACGGTCGCCATCACGTAGTTGGTCTCGCCGCCATGGATGATTCGGCTGGTGTCATAAAGAATATAGCCCGCCGCGAGTAAAACCAGCATCGCGCTTACCACGAGGCTTAACGCGGGTATCTGGAAAAAGATCAACCCGATCGAAGCTAGTAGGGCAATGATGAGGCCGGTGAACAGGAATCCGCCCATAAAGCTGAAATCCTTCTTAGTCGTCAGCACATACGCAGACAACGACAGGAATACCGCCGCGGTACCGAATAACGCATTCCCGACCACCGACGCTCCACCAGGAGACTGCAGGTAGTATGAGATCATTGGCCCGAGGCTCCACCCCATGAAACCGGTAAATGCGAACACAAGTGGCAGTGCCCAAATGCTATTGCGCATCGCCTGCAGTGCGAACAGTAGTCCGATCATTCCACCCAGAGATAACAACCAGTGCATCGGTGGCGCCTGAGTGGATACAGCTAAGGCTGTCATGGCGGCACTAAAGAAAAGCGTCAGTGAAAGCAGCATGTAGGTATTGCGCAACACCTTACTTGCTGACTCTGATACTCCATATCCAGCGGTCGTTTGGGCTTGGGTAATGCGTTCACTCATCGAAAGATCTCCTATCTCTATTTTGAGTACTGATTGCACTCAACTTTCGTATGATTTGAGGTAATAGTAATGATTCTTTTTCATCTTGCAAGGCCTTCTGCAAAGCCTTTATTTCTGCGCTTTACTGCTCTCTTGATATGCTCTGTATCTTAAAATCCAATACTGCTGCGACAGGGCATGTTCAGGGCGTATTATTTCGGATGCGAGGATCAAACAGCGGTAGCTAGTTAAGGGATTGCAAGCCTTTGGGTGAGAATTCGGCAAAGTGTTGGCAGAAAAGCGATCACCTTCAGAGTCATTCATGCTCGAGATGATCGCCTGGTGGCAAGTTTACAGAGACTCTACAAATGCCCCGATATTCGCCATATCTTCCGCGCTTAGGGCGGCCGACTGGCCCCACATTAAGGCGCTCTGTGCACCACGCGTCTCGCCGTTCTTGTACTGCGTGAGCATCGAAACGATGGCGTCATTGGTTTGGCCTTGTAGTTTAGGGCCAACCCCGCCTTCCCCGTTTACGCCATGACAAGCGGCGCAGGCTGTATATAGCTTCTTACCGAGATCGGCCGGGCTGGCTGCTGCGAGCATTGCAGCCTCAGCTTCGCGACGTTTCGCATCCTCGATTTTGTAAGCCTCGTAGCACTCACCCACGCACTTCCCGACGGGCGGATGATTGCTTTCCCATGAGATCGAGCGCGCGCCGATGAGAAGAACTGCGGCTCCAATGAAGATAGGGACGATTATTTTTGCGTTGCTCACACACAACTCCTTTCCTGTGACTTTGGTCTAAAAATAACGAGCGCAATGATAAAGATTTTGGCGTCAGGGTCAAACTTCTGATTGTCATTCCCACGAAACGCAGGAGTTGAATCCGGTCCATGAATCACCTAACATCCGGCCAAATCACGATCGTGATTTGCGGAGAGGTGGCAGAGCGGTTGAATGCACCGGTCTTGAAAACCGGCATAGGTTAATAGCCTAT
>CAJWIY010000050.1 GCA_913042205.1 uncultured Gammaproteobacteria bacterium | reverse complement strand
GATTTCCATTTTTGTCCACTTTTACCCCGATTTGAGTTTAATAACCGTGACACTTATTTTGGCCAGTTGTGACTCAGCTTCAGCCAACCGCCCGCGTTCACGTTCGACCACGTTTGCCGGCGCTTTATCAGTGAAGCCAGGATTACCGAGCTTATCTCTCAATACTTGAATATCACCCTCTAACTTTTTTACCTGTTTTTCAAGCCGGGCGACTTCTGAATTAACGTCAATTAGTCCAGCCATGGGTACATGGATTTCTAATTGTCCGATCAGCTGTGTGGAGGATGCTGGGATCGATTCACCAATATTTAAGAAGCGGATGCTAGAGAGTTTTGCAAGCGGTATGATCAGTGTCTCGAGACGGGTTAGGCGATCTCTGTCGTCAGCGGTTCCGCCAGCTAACATCATTGGAATTGCTTTGGCTGGTGACAGATTCATTTCACCGCGGATCGTTCGGACTGCGACTATCACGGTTTTCATCCAGGTGACATCGGCCTCGGCTGATGTGTCAACTTTCCCTCTATCATGGACCGGGTAGGGCGCTTTAGATATGGTGTCGCCACCGCGACCAATGAGTGGTGCGATCTGTTGCCACAGTTCTTCGGTGATGTAGGGCATTAATGGATGCGTCAGACGTAAGATAGTCTCTAATACATTTACCAAGGTGCGTCGTGTGGCGGCCTGTGTCTCACTGCTCGCCCCGCCCTCCGAAAGAATAGGTTTAGTCAGTTCCAGGTACCAGTCACAGTACTCGTTCCAGACAAACTCATAGATCGCCTGACTTGCTAAATCCAATCGATAACTTTCGATTGCTCTGGCCACTTTGCTTTCGGTTGCCTGTAGGCTAGAGCTGATCCACCGATCAAATACCGTCATGTGAGAAACTTCGAGGTTACTCAAGTTGTGATCTTCTATCTTCATCATCACAAATCGGGTCGCATTCCAGAGCTTATTGCAGAAGTTTCTATATCCCTCGATCCGCCCTACATCAAAGTTAATGTCACGGCCAGTTGATGCCAGTGAACAAAAGGTAAATCGGAGGGCGTCGGTGCCGTAGCTTTGCAGTCCATCTGGGAACTGACGCCGGGTCGCCTTCTCGATTGCTTGCTTCATCTTGGGCTGCATCAGCGAGCCAATTCTCTTCTCTACAAGGTTCTCAAGGGAAATACCATCAATCAGATCGATTGGATCTAAGACATTACCCTTGGATTTAGACATCTTTTGTCCTTCTGCGTCCCTTACAAGTCCATGTACGTAGACCGTCTTGAACGGTATTTGCCCAGTGAATTTCAGGGTCATCATGATCATGCGAGCAACCCAGAAAAAAATAATGTCAAAGCCCGTTACTAATACGCTTGTCGGGTGGTAGCGCTTCAGCGTCTCGGTATTATCTGGCCAACCTAGTGTTGAAAAAGTCCAAAGTGCCGACGAGAACCACGTGTCCAGGACGTCGTCGTCTTGGGCCAGGCTTACGTCGGAGGCGAGGTTATATTTCTTGCGCACGGCCTCCTCATCTTCCGCCACATAAATGTTGCCAGCCTCGTCGTAAAAAGCTGGAATCCGGTGACCCCACCAAAGCTGGCGGGAGATACACCAGTCTTTTAGATCACGCATCCAAGCAAAATAGGTATTTTCCCATTGTTTCGGTACGAATTGGATTGAGCCATTTTCCACAGCCTCAATTGCTGGTTTTACGAGTGTCTCGACGGCGACAAACCATTGATCGGTTAGCAAAGGCTCTATTACAACACCAGACCGATCGCCTCGAGGCACTTTTAGAGTGTGTGGATCTATTTTCTCAAGCAGCCCTAGGGCGTCAAGATCTTTAACAATTTGTGCCCTTGCATCAAACCGATCCATCGTCCGATAGGCGTCGGGTACAGCGTCGTTTAGTTTAGCGTCTTCGGTCAAAATATTTATCACTGGGAGGCTGTGACGTTGACCCATTGAATAATCATTAAAGTCGTGCGCGGGTGTGATCTTTACACAACCCGTTCCAAACGCAGGATCCACATAATCATCTGCAATGATTGGAATCTCACGATCTGTAAGTGGCAGAGCGATGGACTTACCGATTAGTGCCTTATACCGCTGGTCTTGGGGATGTACAGCAACCGCAGTATCGCCCAACATCGTCTCTGGTCGCGTAGTCGCGACGACCAAGTGGCCCGACCCGTCTACCAAAGGGTATCTGAAATGCCACAGTGAGCCTTCTTCTTCCTCGCTTACCACCTCTAAATCAGAAATCGCCGTGTGGAGCACAGGATCCCAGTTTACAAGCCGTGTACCGCGATAGATCAGTCCCTCATCAAAGAGTCGAATAAAGACTTCTCGAACGGCGCGGGAGCAGCCATCGTCCATGGTGAAGCGTTCGCGAGACCAATCTACTGAGGCACCCATGCGACGGAGCTGTTGAGTAATCATGCCGCCCGAGGTGTGTTTCCACTCCCAGACTTTTTCTAAAAATTTCTCGCGACCTAATTCATGGCGCGAGATGTCGGACGCCAACAACTGACGTTCGACTAGCATCTGTGTGGCAATACCTGCGTGATCAGTTCCAACCTGCCAGAGAGTGTCGTCACCATGCATCCGGTGGTAGCGGATTAGGGCATCCATGATGGTATCTTGAAATGCGTGGCCCATATGCAAAGAACCGGTCACATTGGGTGGTGGAATCATGATGGAGTAGGAGGTGCCTTGCCCGGAGGGCGCGAAGTGCCGGTTCTGTTCCCAGAATTCATACCAGCGAGTCTCAATCGCCGCAGGATCATATGTCTTATCGAGAGTATCAGTCATGAACGCAGATCGTGTTGTGTTATCGGATAGCCGTCAAATTTTAATTTTTTCCAGTTAGTTCGAGTGATCTCAAGTACGTCGGGGTTTTGCACCACGATTTCTATCAAGTGATCAAATTGTGAGAACCAGGGAGGCAGAGGCCCGCCTAAATTCACCAACACACCATGGCGATCGGCAGGCTCTTGCCAACCAATTCCAACCGGAGCTTTGGGTGAGTCTCCCTGATTGATTTCATGCGGAATGAAGCTTTCCTTATCGTCCCACAGAAGCTGATCCAAGTTCTGTGCCTCAGATTCAGTTGCTACATGGCAGTGAACATTCAGGCCGTTACGGTACGATTGTCGCACAAACTTGACCGCAAAGCGTGTCCTCGCCTCAATTGAGTCTTCATTCAGGATGTAATAGGAAATTTTGGTCATGCTCGGAGCCAGTTCACCAATAAGGGTACAGGACGCCCTGACGCACCCTTGCTTTTGCCACTGCTGAACCAGGCAGTCCCAGCGATATCGAGGTGTGCCCATCGATATTTTTCAGTAAATCGGGACAAGAAACATGCGGCTGTGATGGTTCCGGCGTCACGGCCACCGATATTAGCGATGTCGGCAAAATTTGAATCTAAGAGCTTCTGATATGGTGCTTCGATCGGAAGTCTCCAGCAGGGATCGCCGGTATCTCGACCAAGCTTATGTAGCTCTTCGGCTAATTGGTCGTCGGTGCTAAGTAGCCCTGTATTGTGACGACCAAGTGCGATCAAACAGGCCCCTGTGAGTGTTGCTATATCCACAACGGCTTCCGGGCTGAAACGTTCCACATAAGTCAAAGCATCACATAATACAAGCCGGCCCTCGGCATCTGTATTCAGGATCTCAACAGTTTTTCCGGCGAGCGTTTTCACCACATCGCCGGGCTTTGTGGCACGACCTGATGGCATATTTTCGACTGCTGCGATTACGCCGATGACGTTAGTTTCTAGGCCCAATTCACAGATGCATTGCATACAACCCATGACGGTCGCTGCACCACACATGTCAAACTTCATTTCGTCCATCGCTGCACTAGGCTTGAGACTGATGCCGCCTGTGTCAAAGGTCACACCTTTACCGACTAATATCTTTGGTTTCATTTCGGGATCGCTGGCGCCCTGATAATGAAGGATGATAAAACGCGCGGGCTCTTCACTTCCTCTTGAAACGGATAGCATGCAATGCATGCCGATTTCTTCGAGCATATTTTCGTCGAAAACTTCGCATGAGAGTTTGTTAAATCGATCAGCTAAATGAACAGCTTGGTCAGCTAAGTATCTTGGGGTGCACGTATTCCCCGGTAGATTACCCAATTCTCTCGTTAGGTTTGCACCTTGCCCGATTGTGATTCCGGTGGCGAGGTGTGACTGGTCGGTTTTCGATCCAATTAGGCTCAGCGCCGAAAGAATCTTGGTGTCGTCATCCATTTGTTTTGGTTTGGTGGTCGTGTATTCGTAGGAGGACCACGAAAGACCATAGCCCAATCGTTCTAGAGCACCTTGATTACTAGCAGTAAGTGACTCGAGATCAAGCGTTGCCTGAGTAATTGGTAGGCCTCTTAGTGTCCGTCCCAGAGTAATAAAAGCTTCATTTTGTGCCAAAGCATCGAATTTATCTGTTCCTCCTGTCCCGAGGAGTACTAAGCGCTTCGCGCGAAGGCCAATGGGATTTCTGAGAATGATTTGGGAACCGGACTTGGGTTTAAAGTCCCCGGAATCAATTAATTCTGAGATCAGTGTATCGAGTTCCGTAGCACTTCCCACTACACTATTACTTTCGGAGACCCCGATAACTAGGCATTCGGTGTCAGTGTCGGCGTGAGAGGATGAAATTAGGCTAAGCTCCATCGGTGGCTCCTTTAATCTTGATTAGGTATGGAAGTGTAGGGCATTTGATCATTCTGAGGTACTTCAGTCGCCAGATTTTGGAAACTTCTGCGGGTGTTTCCCTTATTTTGCTTTTAGTGGTGTTGAGTGGTCGATTCATTCAATTTCTGGATATGGCGGCCAACGGTGAGCTGTCTGTCGAGCTAATGCTCACGATGATTCTTTGGCGGATTCCATCCTCACTAGAGCTGATACTGCCCCTTGCCCTAACGCTCTCGGTGCTTCTAGTTATCGGACGCATGAATCAAGAGTCCGAGTTGATAATTTTGCGTGCAGCTGGCTACTCTGATGTTCGCTTATTTGGGGTCATTCTCTTGCCCGCAGTAATGGTTGCGTTGTTAGTTGGGTGGTTGTCTTTGATCCTATCGCCGGATTTAGCCCAGGTACTCGATCGTCAGGTGGTTGAAAAAGAAAAGCTGACTGTTTTCGATACGGTGGTTCCCGGCCGTTTTCAGTCTGATAAGTCCGGTCGGTCAATCTATGCTGCAGATATTTCCGAAGATAGAGAGTCACTGATTGATGTGTTTATCGTCGAACCGTTGCAAAGAGAAAAAAACGAGGTTTTCTTAACTGGTAGAACCGCTCGACTAGAATTAAATGATGGGGAAAAATATTTAGTGTTGCTCGACGGCTATCGGCATATCGGAAGCGATCTATCGCTTGATTGGGAAATCTCTAGGTTTGATCGTTACTTGATTCGATTAAATCCAGAGGTAGACAGCCGCCCTGATTCTCTCGAGACCAGGTCAACCGCTACTTTACTTGAATCGGGGACGCCCGCAGAGCTAGCCATTATTTCGTGGCGGGCGTCACTTCCGATTATGTGTATCTTTATGTTGCCGTTGGTCTTCCTGATAGGACGTGGATCCCCGCGGCAGAGCCGATTCCTTTGGGTTATCCCTGTTATTCTAATTCAGTTTGGATATATCACAGCACTATCATATGCGCAGAAGGCTATAACCCTCGGTCAGTGGTTACCTTGGCCTGGTCTTTTCTGGGTACACCTGACTCTAATTTGCGCTTTCAGTCTATCTATCGGATTCGTATATCTAGCTCGCGAAAGGGGCTGGTTATGACTCGTTCAACCTTGTTACTAGCTCGTCCAATTTGGTTTTCACTTCTGATTGTGTTTTTGGTTTTTTTTGGGCTTGAGCTGGTTTTTCGAATATTAGACGAGGCGAAATCACCGCACGTCAATTACACGACAGTAGAAATCGGACTGGTTTCGATTTCAGGTATGCCACGACGCTTGTATCTGGACCTACCATTAATTGTTCTTATTTCTGTGGCAGCGGGTCTTGGTGGGCTTGCTCAATCGAGTGAGCTGACGATTCTTCGAGCGGCAGGTCTGAGTATCAGACAAATCTTTTTTAAAATTATTTTGGTGCTAGCACCGATTTTCTTGGGATCCATTCTGATAGCGGAGTATGGCATGCCCGCGGCAGAGCGTTTCAGTCAGGCTCTTAAGGATGCCAATGTCTCGGATGATGCCAGGGATGCCGTTTGGACTCTTGAATCAGGGCGCTTTGTCTTTGTCGAGGGGGAACGAGATGGTTCGGTTCGTCTCTGGAGGCAGATTGAAATGGCTGATTCGCGCAGTGAAATTGAGCGTATCGTAGTCTCGAAAAGAGTTAGATTTGGCACTGGTCAGGTAGATTTGTCAGACGCGCGCACACTGTCGTTCGGAACCGACAAAATCATCCAACAGACCGGCGATTTGTTACAAGATACCAATTTGACTGAAAATCAGGTGCGTTGGCTCGTGCTAAAGCCTGACTCGCTTTCGTTGAGTGAACTCTGGTATGCGTCTAACTATCTTGAGACTGAAGGGCTCAACGCGCGGGCCCATGTTCAGCTGTTTTGGCAGCGTTTGTTGCTACCAGTAATCCTCTTTGTCTTGACGCTGTTGGCATCAGCGACGGCCTTCGGTTCTTTGCGTTCAATTGGAATGTCGATGAGGATTTTTTTGGCAGTGTTGATGGGGCTGGTGTTTAAATATGCGATGGATATGGCATCGCCTGCGGTCTTCCTATTGGGTGCCCATCCATCTTTCGCAATCATCCTGCCACTTTTACTACCGCTGGTTTTGATGCCTCGTTTAATGCGCTGATTTTTGAGGCTTTGGTTCTACTATTACTTGGGTTTTTGATAATAAATCGTAAATTGTTTGACCAATTGGTGACAGTGAGCCAGTGAGTAGTGTCACCCCAATAGGTGCAAGAGTAATGAGGCAGATAATGAGCCGTTTAAATGCAACATCTTTGGTGATTGTTTCGCCTTCAAGTCCGACTAAACGAAGCCGCCACGCTAGCATTCCGGCCGTTTTGCCCCCGTGCGACCAAGACCACCAGAAGTAACCTCCCACCAAAGTTAAAATGATTAATCGCGTTAGCCAAGTGGGCGCCTCCCCTTGCGCGATTAAAGAGGCTATGAGCCCAGAGATTAATACAAGCGCGGTAACGATCAGCCCGTCGTAGATAAATGCCAGAATGCGCTTCCAGATCGGGGCCTTAGTGAGATGCATTCGTATCCATTTGTTTCGCTATCTGAATGTAATCGGAGAGAAGCACTGAGCGTAAGATCTTTAAATACTTTTTTCCGAGCTCCGAATAACTTCTGAGTGTTGGGATAAGTTGTTTGGCTGTAAGAGGTTTTTTGTTGTTTCGTAACTCCAATCTGGTTCGCCTCAGTTTTCGATACGCTTTGTGTGTATTTATGTTTCGATAATAGGCTGCCACCGAATCTCCGACTGTATCGAATCGTCTTACTTCGACCAATTTGTTTTTATTATTTTTCGGCTTTATGCCGCAGCCCGGGGTATAACACTGATGGCCAAAATAATTATTTCCTTGTTTTGCAAACCGTGATTGTCCCCATGCCGATTCGATCGCTGCCTGCGTGGCAACTAAGGCGGGCGGTAAAACATCAACACGGAGATATAACTCCGCTTCTATGTGATCCAGTGAGGTATCGGGGTTGATATCAAAATATGAGATCAGTAATGCCAGTGCTGGGTCACGTTCGACATGTTTCGTCTGGCGCTCGATGATTCTGGGAATGAACGCTCTAGCCGCTAGCAATCTCTCGTTTTCATTTTCTGCGTAATCCATTATCAGGCGGGCGAATTGTTGTCGGTGGTCCGCGATAGTGGAATTGACCTCAAGGGCGGGGCGGCTTGTTTCGATAAGGGCTTCGAGTTCACTGTGGTCGAATTTAGCTAAATCAGTTTCGTGGGTTAGTGCTGTATATAATAACCCGGCGGTCGCGACGACTGTGATAAGTGTCGCATGTTTGATCATGAATCCGGTTTGCCTACTCTAGGCATTGTCGGTTCGGTCCAATTATTCTGCAACTCGGTTAGTTTCGCGTATTTGTAAAACGCACCAATAAAACCGCCAACAGCAATCGCAAACCCTGCACGACCGTCACGCCAACCGCTTCTTAGAATGTATATTTTCAGGAACATTGAAAGACCATGCAAGAACGCTGTGCCCATTCCGCCATTCTTTCCATTACGCAATAATTTCTGGGCACCCAATGTTGAATAGCGCTGTGCCTTGTGGAGCATCTGCTCAAGATTTTCAAAAGGGAATTGCCAAATTGGCTTGGTTAAGTAGCCGATGGATCCGGCACAGTCGAAGCCTTCGTGAACCTCTTCAGTTGTATAGCTCAAATGACCCTGACGAAACAGCTGCGGCTGACGATAATCTGGACTCCAACCGGAGTACTTGACCCAACGGCCTAGGAGGTAATTCTCACGCGGGATAAAGTAAGCTACATGGCCTTTGGGATCATCTTTTTTCACGACCGAGAGGATTTCATCCCGGGATTCCGGTGTGCAGCGCTCATCTGAGTCGAGGGAGAAAATCCACGTATGCTTGCAGTGCCCGATAGCGTCATTACGTAATTTTCCGAATCCATCGAAATCAAGTTGCACCACCCTAGCGCCGAGTTCTAAAGCGATCTCGGCGGTATCGTCAGTTGAATGAGAATCACAAACGAGAACTTCGTCGGCCCATTCGATGACACTCTCTATCGCAGGGCGGATCTTGTTGCCCTCGTTGAATGCGATAATGTAACAGCTGACTTTTGACACTGGCGTCGTCTTTTGGCTTTTTTGGTCTTGGTACCGAAGGGGGGACTCGAACCCCCAAGCCCGCAAAGGCAACGGATTTTGAATCCGTCGTGTCTACCAGTTCCACCACTTCGGCATCGGGAGCGAGATAGTAAACAAACGCGATTCCAATGTCATCTGGTTTCGGTACCACGAGAGTCAATCCTAGTTAGGCGGTCAAATGCAGTGAGTTCCGTGGGCGGAGCTATTTGTGTAAGTGTTACCTCTATCGGTTCATATTCCTGATACCCTTTTGACGAGAGGTTCCCCAAAAATACTAAGGATTATTGATGACTGATTTGTCTCGTGAACAACCAAAATTTTCGCACGTTAGTTACGCCACAGATTACATGCAAATAGCAGTGGAGCGCGTGATACAGTATTTCGGGGGTGATATTCGGGGGAAGTTGGCGCTTGATTTACCTGCTGGTAATGGATGGGTCAGTGACCGGCTAAGAGACCTGGGGGCCCGGGCGATTAGTGCAGACATCAATGAAGAGAGGCTTGATTTTACGCAAGTCGATATGGAACAGCCTTTACCATTTGATGATGCCTATTTTGATATTATTGTGTGTTGCGAGGGTATCGAACACGTTTTCTCTCCTTTCAATTTATTTTCTGAGTTCGCTCGCGTGCTTAAAGACGGAGGTATACTAGTTATTACCACGCCTAATGTTCAAAATCTGTATTCGCGTTGGCAATTTTTATGTACGGGCTATTTGTTTCAATTTGACCCATTCAATAAGATCCCACTGGAACACGGCATTGTTGGGGATAAAGGTCACATTTCGCCGGTGACTTACGGGCAACTTCGATACTACTCCGAGCACTTTAAAATGACTCCCGCTAATCCGACCGGTGGAAGGTTTAAACGGATTATCCTCCTTCCACTGTTAGCGCCTATTCTCCTCATAGGATTTTGGTGGAACTATCGGGATTGGAGACGTACCAGTCGTGTCACAGGTAGGAAAGAAATTATCAAAACTTTGTTTAACCCGAGAGTTCTTCTGTCTCGGAGTTTAATATTCATAGCCACACGCTGACATCAGCGAGACACCAGAGTGTATCCCCCAATGAGACGTCAGGATTTCTCATACGAATTACCTAAACAACTAATTGCAAATCTGCCACCGGAAAATCGTGTCGATAGCCGGCTCATGGTGATTGATCCGATGCGACCGATTGCACATCGGACTGTGTCTGACTTACCTTCCATGATTCGAGAGGGCGACGTGGTTGTGGCGAATAACACCCGTGTTTTTCCTGCTCGGCTACTAGGTGCAAAAGTGTCCGGCGGTCGAATCGAGGTGATGATTGAACGACTATTGTCAGATCACGTCGTTCGAGCCTTCGTAAAAGCATCTAAAGCGCCAAAAGAAGGCACAAAATTTCTCATGGATGGTGGTTTCGAACTCATTGTAAAGGGCAGGGATGCTGATCTTTTTATAGTGGAATCGGATCCTGCCACGAGTATCTTGGATATGGCGGAGGCGCATGGTCACATTCCCTTGCCGCCCTACATTCAGCGGGACGATACAGCTCAAGACAGAGAACGGTATCAAACGGTATTTGCTAAAAATTCAGGTGCAGTTGCCGCCCCTACCGCAGGTCTTCATCTGGATGAGTCTTTGATTTCTTCAGTTAAATGCCGGGGTGCTTTTTGGTGTGAGGTTACTCTGCATGTGGGTGCGGGGACCTTTAACCCGGTAAGGGTTGATGATCTTGACGAGCACCAAATGCATGGTGAGTGGTACAACATTCCGGATGATGTGAGTCACATTATTGGGACCGCTAAAGCAGAGGGTCGGCGCATAATAGCTATTGGTACCACTACAATGCGATGTCTTGAGGGTTCAGCCGCGGCTAATGGTGGTCAAATTCGGCCGGGATCTGACGAGACGACAATTTTCATTACCCCTGGTTATCAATTCAATGTAGTCGATGTTTTATTGACTAACTTTCACTTACCTGAATCTACACTCTTAATGCTTGTAGCGGCGTTCGGGGGCTTTGAAAGAATGCTAGCTGCTTACCACGAAGCTGTGCGTGAGCAATACCGATTTTTCAGTTATGGTGATGCATGTTTAATTTGGAGAGATCCAGAGGCTTCTCGTGCGTCCTGAATGTCATATGACCTTCGATGTTAAAGCCACCGACGGTCTCGCTCGCCGGGGTCAAATTACCTTCCCACGAGGGACCATTCAGACACCGGCATTCATGCCCGTTGGCACCTACGGTACAGTGAAAGCAGTGACCACCGATCAAGTATCTGAGAGCGGCGCTGAGATCTTATTGGGAAACACTTTCCATTTGATGTTACGCCCAGGCGCTGGGCGGATAGCCTCGCTAGGCGGTCTGCATAAGATGATTCATTGGGATAAGCCAATTTTGACTGATTCTGGTGGGTTTCAAGTGTTTAGTCTCGGTAAGATGAGGCGCATTACTGAGGAAGGGGTGAGCTTCCGTAGCCCCATAGACGGTTCTGAGGTTTGGCTCGATCCTGAGCATTCGATGTCCGTTCAGCGCCAACTCGGCTCTGACGTCGTGATGATCTTCGACGAATGCACACCGTATCCAGTTTCTTACGAGGAAGCTAGGGAATCGATGGAGCTGAGTCTGCGCTGGGCCGAGCGGTCACTAATCGCCCATGGAGATTCACCATCAGCGCTTTTTGGTATTGTACACGGCTCGATGTTTTTAGATCAGAGAGACCGCAGCTTGGGTGCTTTGATCGAAATGGGTTTCGATGGCTACGCAGTTGGCGGTCTGTCTGTTGGGGAGCCCAAAAATGAAATGTTTGAGGTGATGCGCCATATCGCGCCAAAATTACCAGACGACCAGCCTAGATATGTCATGGGGGTCGGTAAGCCCGAAGATTTAGTTGAGGGTGTGCGTCGAGGCATTGATATGTTCGACTGTGTGATGCCGACCCGTAACGCACGAAATGGTCATCTGTTCACAGATACCGGTATATTAAAGCTCCGAAATGCCGCCAATCGAACTGATGAAGGGCCGATTGACAAGCATTGTGACTGTTACACCTGCAAGAACTACAGCCGTGCATACCTTCATCATCTAGATAAGTGTGGGGAAATCCTCGGTGCCACGCTCAATACCATCCATAACCTTCGTCATTACCAGCGGTTAATGGAGGGCCTGAGGTCGGCAATAGAGAGAGGAAAACTTGACGTATTTCTCACTGATTTTTATTCAAAACGTGGAATGGAACCGTCAGAATTGAGATCTTAGACGAATCACGGTTGCTCAATTCCCCGCCAACCTGTAATTTTACGCGACTTTTAAACTTCACTGGATAATGTTGATATGATTTCGAACGCATACGCTAATGCGGCGCCAGCTGGACCGGATCCGATGTTTCAAATCCTGATGCTGGTCGGCTTTATTGCCATTTTTTATTTCCTGTTGTGGCGGCCCCAGCAAAAGCGTGCAAAGGAACACAGGAACCTTGTCGAAAACTTGGCAAAGGGCGATGAAATAGCCACGGGTGGTGGTCTCATGGGCCGAATTACTAAGGTCTCTGAAGAAGTAATCACTCTTGAAATCGCAAACGGGACTGAAGTGCTAATACAAAAACCTGCGGTAGCCGTATTGCTCCCTAAGGGAACTTTGAAAGACTTGAAGGCGTAGTTGGAAACGCTGTGATTCATCGCCTCCCTCTCTGGAAGACGGTCCTCGTGATCGTCTCTCTCTCTTTTGGTGTTCTGTACGGGCTTCCGAATAGTTTTCCGGATGACCCTGCGGTCCAGGTCACATCGAGTCGGTCGACAGTAGCCTTAGGTGAGTTAGATGTGGTGCGTGCAGAAGATGTGTTGAAAGAAGCCGGGATTGAACCGATAGCCCAAGATTTTGAGAACTCTCAGGTCCTCTTTCGTTTTGACTCGGTGGAAACACAGATCAAGGCGAAGAGCCTGATCCAGTCAACGCTGGGTTCTGAGTTCATCACTGCACTAAACCTCGCTCCCACTACACCGGATTGGCTTCAATCGATTGGCGCTAATCCGATGAAATTAGGCCTCGATCTTCGGGGAGGTGTTCATTTTTTGATGGAAGTGGATCTCAAGGCAGCGGTTTCGCAGCGGTTGGAGTCCTACGCGTCCGAAATTAAACAGATGTTGAGGAAAGAACGTATCCGCTTCCGCTCTGTTGATGTCGGGGCAGATGGTGAAATCGAGATTCGATTCTTAAACCAAGCAGTGCGTTCTAAGGGCATCGACCGGATTCGATCTGAATATCAAGGGGTATTTGCGTATCGCGAGGCTGACGATGATCGCGCAGCCTCCGCGAGATTGTTGCTTGCGGATGGTCAAAAGACCAATATAGAGGATTATGCGGTCGGTCAAAATCTGACCACGCTGAGGAATCGTGTGAACGAGCTCGGTGTCTCTGAACCGTTGGTTCAACGCCAGGGACGGAGCCGTATCGTCGTAGAGCTTCCTGGAGTCCAGGATACGGCAACGGCGAAGCGTGTTCTTGGCGCCACCGCAAATCTTGAGTTTCGGCTCGAGGCTCTGCCTGATTCGCC
>CAJWIY010000049.1 GCA_913042205.1 uncultured Gammaproteobacteria bacterium | reverse complement strand
CTGGCCGTAGTCATGATACTCCACGTCCTCCGATCGCTAATGATTACGATGATTGGCCCTATTGCTTTCGCGCTTATGACAAAATCGAAACCCAAGAGGCATTCCAGTGTCTGACGATCGACTCAAAAAAAGGGTATGGGACCCATACATATCCGAACCCTTTCTCTCCAAGGTGACCCAACAAAGGGAACCAACCCTGATAACCAAGAATTCCGCGTTGTTGGTTATCGACCTGTATAACCTCGTCTACGAGGGCGGCAGTAGATCGGTCCAAGAAGACGGTCTACTCGATCAATATCCGGCAACGTGCGGAAAGAAGGCATATCAGGCAATCGAGCCCACGAATCAATTAATTAGTCTGTTCAGAGACAGGGCCTTACCAATCATTTTTTCAACAAAAGATTTTGAAAAGGCCCAGAAAGATGGAAACGCCACGCTACGTCCCAGAAAAACAGCCAAGGCGGAGGACTATAAAATTTTTCCTGAAATTGATTTCAGGCCGACCGATAAGCTCATTAAGAAACTGAGGGCCAGTGTGTTTTTCGACACGGGGCTGAATGACTACCTCACAAGACTGGATATCGATAGTTTGTTCATCGTCGGTGAGAGTACCAGTGGTTGTGTCCGGGCCAGTGTGGTTGATGCGTTTTCTCTGGGCTACCGGGTCTGTGTTGTAGAGAACTGCGTGTTTGACCAGAACCCAATAAGCCACGCGGTCAACCTATACGATATGCAACATAAATACGGTCAGGTTACAGGGCTCTCCGAGCTCAAGACCGAGCTCTAAAAATTAATGACTAGAGGATAAGTAATTGAAGCGAGGCACTGCCTCATCAGCCCCTAATTATAGAGTACTATAATTATGTTAAGTTTAATTTAAATGGCGCACACTAATGCATATGCCCAGAACCTAATCGCAGAAAACCACGCAAGCAGGCTCATACTCAGACAATGAAATTCTTCCTAGCTATATCTGTTCCGACTTTAGCTTTAATTTCCTCGTTGGGTTGGAGCACACCAAAGCATAACCTGAACATCAGCCTGTCAGACGGAAAAAGGTGCTTCATTTCCAACGGGATTCCAGACCATCCAACAGGGACTTTTCCCAATCGAGGAAACCCGAATGCAATCCAAGAGCAACAAGTAAACGTTTGTATACCCCTAAAGCCAGTCAAAGGAGATATACCTGTCCCCATAAAAGGGACGATGGGAATCGCGGTGAACGGTGTGCAGTTCAGACCCAACACGGCCGGTTACTGGGATCCCAAAGCTAAGCAGGGACACAGCCGCGTGGGCGATAAAAATTGGAGTTTAGATATCTTCGGTGCGCCCGGTAAGCTAGGTCTTGATTTCAACAACGGACATGTTGGACGGGGCGGCTTATATCACTACCACGGGATTGCAAAGCACCTATTGAGTGTCTCTGGCAGCTCGTTGGTGGGGTACGCAGGAGATGGTTTCGAGGTCCACTATCTTCCAATGGATAAACAAACTGGGTGGGCGTTAAAGCGAGGTGAGCGGCCCACCGGAGGTCCCCCCGGTGCTTACAGCGGACTCTTTAATGAAGACTACGAGTATGTCGGCGGCAAAAATAGGCTGGATCAGTGTAACGGCGGTAAACTGAAAGGGTCATACGCTTACTTCATTACAGATCAATACCCCTTCTTGCCTCGGTGTCTGTATGGACAGATCAGCCGAGATTTCAACCGCAGCAGGCATCACTGATTGCTTCCTCACTAGCACCTTTGCAAGTCTGGCTGGCGACATATCGTCCTTTTAATCCTTTAGCCTTCCTTCTCCAGATCCCACTTCACCATATTTCGCGATGACTTGGGAGTGCGGGCCTTTTCTGTTCTGAACACTAGGAAGGTAAAGAATACCGCGGTAATGATTACCCAATGTCCAATAATGTTATGACCAATATAGAACAGTTCGACTGTGTAGATACCAAATGCGATACACCACATCGCCGCCAATAGAATACTCAACAAATACTTGTACTCGATGGGAGCAAATTTGAGTGCGTTCTTTGTGTCGTCGAGTAATCCAAACCCAAACTTACTTAACGCGACCCACCCATTTTTTTCAAAAGCTTTAACTATCTTTTCCATTTTCATTTCCTTTAGCGCGCGGCCTACGTTCACGACCCGAGTCGGACGTCTATCGATCACCGTCGGAGAACATGCTCTCTGTCTGGCTACCGCGGAACTCGATTAACTAGAAGCAGATTACAAAGCACTCAGAATCGCTTCAAATGAAAAGGAACACTATTTACGCAGCCCGTGTACGCAGGCAACTCTCGATCGCATCCCTTACCCTGTTAGCTAGGGTATTGGGATCAGGGTAAGAACTTCCAAGGTCTAAAGGCACTGATACGACTGCAGGCGCACCGTCTCCTGAATCACTCATTAGATTACGATTTTATCGTGTTAGGTTTTAAGATTACGGCTTACGCTCACATTTACGCCCACAAATTGTGAGGGAAAAAATCTGCACCAGGGTCCGATGTACCTGCGTAACAAAATCTTCATTTGTCAAACCGCTATCTCTTTTTTATTTTCATATTTCATAAAATATAGAATTAATGGGCTTTATGATGGACATTACTATTGCCGTACGTTACCTACAGGCGATCGGGCAGGCACAGCGCTTAGCGATCTTTCGGCAACTTGCAAAAGCTGGTGACCAAGGCATGACAGCAGGTTCAATTGCCGAATCCCTAGATCTTGCGCCCTCTCAAGCGAGCTTTCATTTAAAGGAACTTAGGACATCAGGTTTGTGTTTTGACGAGCGAGAGGGGCGTTTCATGCGTTATCGAATCAAGCCATCTGCGGTACGCGAACTATTGGATTTTCTGTTGGAGGACTGCTGTCAGGGGCGGAAAGATTTGTGCTCACCAGCGCTCTTGCAAACTAATACCAGTAGCCATTAAGGAGTTTATATATGCGCATCGGTATCAACGGACTTGGTCGGATTGGTCGGCTGGCAATTCGTGCATTGCAACGGCATCCCGAACTGCAGTTAGTTCATGTAAACGATGTCGTTGGTGATGCATTAACACACGCACATTTGTTGGCCTTTGATTCGATTCATGGGCACTGGGATACGCCAGTCTCAGCCGATGACAATCAGCTAGTGATTAACGGAAGATCAGTCACGGTCACCTCAGAAACAACGCTCGAGAATGCAAATTTCGCAGGATGTGATTTAGTGCTCGAGTGTACGGGCAAGTTTAAATCAGTTGATGCCTTGAAGCCCTACCTGGACGAAGGAATCCATCAAGTGGTGGTCGCCGCACCGATTAGAGTGCCGGAGGTCCTCAATGTTGTGATGGGTGTAAATCACGCGTTGTTTTCTGCGGACAAATACCCAATCATTACCGCGGCCAGTTGTACGACGAACTGTATCGCCCCCGCAATCAAAGTTATCCATGAATCATTTGGTATCAAACACGGATCGATCACGACCGTCCATGACATCACGAATACGCAAACAATTTTAGATGCCCCGCACAAAGATCTTCGACGAGCGCGTGCATGCGGCATATCCTTGATTCCTACTACGACAGGAAGTGCGACAGCTATTGCTGAGATTTTTCCAGAATTACGTGGCCGCCTAAATGGACATGCGATAAGAGTACCTCTAGCGAACGCATCGATTACTGATTGTGTGTTCGAACTTGAGCATCAGGTGACTGCAGTGGAGGTCAATGACAAGTTGAAGCAGGCAGCCGAAACATCGCTGTCCGGTATTTTAGGTTACGAAGAGCGCCCACTGGTCTCGGTTGACTACAAGACTGACCCCCGCTCAAGCATTGTCGATGCACCTTCAACCCTGGTCGTCAACAATACGCAGTTAAAGCTTTATCTCTGGTACGACAACGAGTGGGGGTACGCGAACCGTTTGGTTGAGCTAGCGGCCTATGCCGGAGCGAAACGTGGACTCTAGACTCCACGATTATGCGGTGATCACAGGGAATTATTGGGCGTTCACGCTGACTGATGGGGCGCTCCGTATGCTGGTGGTGCTGCATTTTCATACCCTAGGGTTTACACCCTTCGAGATCGCTTCTCTCTTTTTGTTCTATGAATTCTTCGGCATCGTGACCAACGCGGTCGGCGGTTGGTTGGGCGCATGGATTGGGCTGAATCGCACCATGCAAATCGGACTTTTAATACAAATTACAGCATTGTCGATGCTGCTCGTACCTGAAAGTATGTTGACCATGGTCTGGGTGATGGTAGCGCAGGCACTCTCTGGAATCGCAAAAGACCTCAATAAGATGAGCGCGAAGAGCTCGATGAAATTGATTGCGAGAGATCAAGATAATGGGCTTTATCGGATAGTCGCATTCTTAACAGGCTCCAAAAATGCGTTGAAGGGCGCTGGGTTCTTTGTTGGCGCCATTCTGTTGTCAGTTTTTGGGTTTCAGGGCGCGGTGATAGCAATGGTGTCAATGCTTACACTCGTCTGGCTTTTGAGTCTCCTGCTGTTACGCAGAGAACTTGGTGTCATGAAAAATAAGCCCAAGTTCAGTCAAATCTTTTCAAAATCAAGGGCGGTGAATTGGTTATCGCTCGCGCGTTTCTTTTTATTTGGTGCACGTGATGTCTGGTTTGTCGTGGCGCTTCCCGTGTTTCTGCATGAGACAGTTCGATGGGATTTTTGGCAGGTCGGTGGCTATTTGGCGTCCTGGATCATCATCTATGGGTTTATCCAAGCGGTGGCTCCTAAGTTAACGGGGAGAGACCAGACACCTCAGGCAGTGAAGGCACAACTGGTGATGTTTGGTGGCCTGCTTACACTGATACCGGCAGGTATTGCGATAGCTTTGACTCGCGATTTTCCGATCGTGTGTGTGGTCACGTTCGGTCTGTTGCTGTTCGCACTCCTTTTTGCCACGAATTCGGCGCTGCATAGTTACCTGATCGTTTGCTTCGCGCGAGCCGATGGGGCGAGCCTTGATATCGGGTTTTATTATATGGCTAACGCGGGCGGCCGGCTTGCTGGAACCATTGCATCTGGGGCTCTGTATCAATGGACTGGGTTGGAGGCTTGCTTATGGATATCGACTCTTTTGATCGCGTCCGCGTCAATCACAGCGCTGTTGGTACCAGGAGAAGACGAAGGCGCCGCGTAGCCAGTACCTATAGCTTCTTTAACGCCTCATACCTCAACGATGTAAAAAAAAGGGAATCCGGAGTCGTTGGCATCGCAGTCTTATTACGTTAGGAAAAGTTCGCAAAACGATAAAACTAGCCTCAGCAGAAATCTAAGCTGAGAAGAAATCGACGCTCGCCCTTATCAAGATCTGGGGAACGATGAACCAGTCCTGCACCCTCATTACCCTCCCACCGCTCACCTTTGAGCAAAGCAACCTGACCGGACTGGAGATTTTCGATATCTGTCTCGCTCTGGAACAGTCCCGACATTTCATCTGTTTGGTTGTGACGGACTACGCCTAACTTCGTGCGGTCGACTACATCATGAGGAATCCACTGTGACTCTACAGAATCATCGGTAACACCGTTTTGCAAAAATGTTAAATTGACCTTCTTGAGACTTCACACAATTTTACTCGAACTCTTGCCGTATAGACTGATTTTGCTCACCGAGACTTGGAATTTTTTTGACTATTTTTCTAGACGAACACAACGGTGACGCAACAGCTTGGACAACCTGGTGGTCAATCACAACGGGCTGTCTGCGCAAGGCCGGATGGGTACTTAAATCGCCTAGATTACTAACCCGTCCAAAAGCAGTGCCAGCATCCTCAAGTCTCAACTGAAATTCTAAAGTCGTGAGCATTCGCGTCACATCACTGATCAACTTATCTAAGGCATTTCGATTCGAGACTCTCGCAGGATTAGTTGAAAAACGTTCATCAGTCGCAAGCGTGTCCTGCTGAAGGACATAATGACAAAACTTAGACCACTGCTCGTCACTCTGAACTGCAACAAGTATTTCACCATCACTGCACGAATATGGTCGATAAGGATAGATTGACGAATGCGCCATCCCGTGACGCTCCGATAGTTTGTTAGCATATTCAAAATGCAGTAGCGGTACAGACATCCATTCGGCCACAGTATCGAACATTGCCAATTCGATATGTGCCCCTTGCCCAGTTTTTTCGCGTTCTATCAGCGCCTCTAAAACCGCTGAATAGGCATTCATCCCTGTTCCCAAATCAGCTATAGAAACACCTACTTTAACCGCTTGCTCTTTTGTACCAGTAACTGAACACAAGCCACTTTCTGCTTGAATTAAAAGATCATAGGCTTTCATATCCTTATATTCCGTATCTTGGCCGTAGCCAAAAATATCTAAGATAATCAGCCGTTCAAAATGTTTTTGTAGCTCTTTCCAACCCAAACCAATTCTATCCATGGTGCCAGGCGCCGTGTTTCTAATGAATACATCCGCCTTACTAAGGATGCGTTTCAAAAGTTCGAGATCATCGATGTCACGCAGGTTCAGTTCGAGGCTTTCCTTCCCTCGGTTTAATGCAGTGAAGTAAGCACTCTCTCCCGCAACATCTTGATCGTAGCGACGCGCAGTTTCGCCGCCTTTGGGCTCTATCTTGATGACACGAGCGCCAGCGTCCGCTAGCCGCATGCTACACAGGGGCGCTGCGACCGCTTGTTCGATTGAAACCACAAGAAGATCTTCAACGGATAACATTATCGTCCTCAACTAGACCCGCCAATTAGTGAGCGCTTTAGACTAAGCTATTAGATCTGCCAATTCCGACATACTTGAAACGACAATATCAGGCTCGTGTTGAGTTTGCCCAAAAGGCCTGTCTCGTCGGTCAATGAACGCGCTACGCATTCCGGCAGCTTTAGCACCGACACAGTCAAAGGTGTGATTCGCCACGTGCATGCATTCCATCACCTCCAGTCCAATCAACTCCACTGCTTTTTCGTAAGTTTTTCGATGTGGTTTAAAATATCCTGCTTCTTGCACTGATATTGTTTGGTCAAATTTATGTCCCAGGTAAGGTTTCGCTGCTTCCAACATATCCCGATCACCGTTCGATAGGATGACGAGCCTATACTGTTTAGCTAATCGTTTGAGGGCATCTGGAACTTCTGGAAATGGAGTGAGTTTCTCAATTTCGGAAACTAGCATTTCTACCTCAGCGCTTGTGTGCTGAATACCGGCTCTGTCTAGAGTAAAGCTTACCGCTCGATGTCCTATTTCTCGATAAGGTGTATGACCTCGATCACATAACGCGTCAATCATTGAGTTCTCAAAGTGGGTACGACGCCACCAAGTAACAAACCTACCTGGTTCTCCTTTCCAACCTTTTTCTTCTAGATACGGTGTAGCAATTTTAGTGAGCCCACCTTGCATATCGACAACGGTCCCGTATTGATCGAATGTAAGAACTTTCAATTCACGTTTCAAAAGCTTAATATCTGCCACAACTTATCTCCTTATTTGGTACCACTACCTAGTTGATTTGATTGAGAGCCCTGCCTCTTTCAGTAAATATTAAAGAAAGATACGGATGCTTGCCGAAACCGATTTAAAAGCACTTAAAGACCCTACTCTCTTCAGTTTCTGGAGCTCGGTATCTGTTCGGTTTTCTGATCTTGATCCGAACAATCATGTCAATAATGCGGTCACGCTGAGCTATATAGAAACTGCAAGATTGGGAATTAGATCTGCGGTTTTGAACGAACTGGATGATGAAACCAAAAATTTGTCTTGGGTCGTTGTCGCACAGTCTATAGCTTACTTTCAGCCCATCAGTTACCCTTCTGAGGTCAAGATTGGTTGCTTCGAATCGGGATTGGGCCGGACATCTTTTCAACTCGCCTATGGTGTCTTTGTAAACTCTGTTTGCCACGCCTCTGCTACCAGTCGATCGGTGTGTATCGATGCTAATACCGGTAGGCCAGTAGTATTGCCTGATGTTTTTCGCTCTAAATTGAAAGAATTCCATCGGGTTTTAACCTAAAGTTGAAAAATCATCGCATGACAAAAGGATCGGCTGTACTAGGTTTAGTGCAGATCCACACCGACTTAGTTTCAAGATATTCATAAATCGCTTTCAGTCCGCCCTCACGGCCAATGCCGCTTCGTTTATAACCCCCGAACGGTGAGGTGTAACTCAAGGCCCTATAGGTATTGACCCAAATTGTACCGGCTTTGATACGTGAAGCCCCCTCGTGAGCTCGACCAATATCGCTGGTCCAAATACCAGCGCCCAGACCATAAGCGGAGTCATTGGCTATATCATAAGCCTCGTCTTCAGTATCGAACGGGATGGTGGCAAGAACCGGACCGAAGACCTCTTCACGCGCTATCGTCATGTCGTTTCTACAATTGGAAAAAATTGTAGGCTGCACCATCAAACCACCGACTGAACCTGGTCCATCGTATACGCCACCGCCCAAAACACATTGGGCGCCCTCTGCCTGAGCAATCTTTATATAGCGGAGCACTTTTTCGAATTGAGGGCGAGTTGCAACAGGTCCAACGTTGGTCTCAGGTAACATAGGATTCCCGATACGCGCTGCCCCTGCCACATCAATCAGACGCTCCAACAATTGATCATAAATCGATCGTTGAAGAAGTAGTCTAGAGCCTGCGATGCAAGTTTGACCGCTCGCCGCAAAAATCCCAGACAAAACTCCAGCGATAGCAGCGTCTATGTTGGCATCCTCAAAAACAATATTTGGAGACTTTCCACCGAGCTCAAGACAAACATGCTTAATTCCCGAAGCCGCTTGTTCATAAACCTTTTGACCTGAGTAATCGGAACCGGTGAAAGCAACCTTGGCGACTTTAGGATGCCTTATGATTTCCATGCCAATCTCAGGACCATATCCTGTAACCGTATTCACTACACCCGGGGGGAAACCAACTGCGTTGATAAGTTCCATGAATGCAATTGTCGAAGCAGAAGTAAATTCAGATGGTTTAATAACAGCCACATTCCCGGCCGCGAGAGCTGGGGCGAGTTTCCACGTTAACAACAATAAAGGTGAATTCCATGGGGTAATCATGGCAACTATGCCCAACGGCTCATACTGGGTATAGTTAAAGATGTTGTGTTTATCGGTCGGGATAACCGAACCTTCAATTTTGTCAGCTAAACCCGCATAATATCGGTACCATTCCGCGATGTAGCGAGTCTGTCCGGACATTTCTGCATAAAGCTTCCCATTGTCACGCACCTCAATTTGAGCGAGCTCATCGGAGTGCCTGTCGATTTCATCAGCGAGTCGATATAGAAAGCGTCCGCGTTCGGAAGGTTTAAGCGATGCCCAACTGTCGGAGGCTCTCGATGCATTATCTACAGCTAAATTCGCATCATCATTGTTGCCTCTTGCAACTCTCGCCCACACTTTTCCGGTATAAGGGTCCTCTGAATCAAAATATTCACCACTCGACGGTGTTTGAAACTGTCCACCAATGTAGTGATTTATTTCGACTAGTTCGTGCGTTTTAAATTTATCTAATAACATTTGAAATCCATCTGCCGTCGAACACCATTTGGATTCTGTTTCAAAAACTCTCTTCCTTCTGATCCTAATATTCCGACTACTCGACGCCATGACTGGCGCAAAATGCTTTCCATTACTGAACGAGCCAACAAACTATCATTCGCAACAATCGCTTCAACCAATGTGCGATTTGACCCCACCGAAATTTTCATCAGATCAGGCTCCATCGAATAGGCTAAATATCTGTACCGAAAAGACTGTTTGGCTATTGACCGTAATAAACGTGCCAACGTTTTGTTCCTGGAGATTTCATGAATCGAGTTGGTAATCGTTACGTTTGCCTTGAAAAACTCTTGCGGTAGCTCTGTCGCAAAAGCATTCTCTAAACCGCTCAAATCCTCATATAATTTTTCTTTTTCATCTTCGCCACAGTGGTCTGCAGCCTGCGCTGCGGCCAGTGATTCGAGAGCAACCCGCGTCGCGTAGACTTCATCAAGATCAGTGATGCTCAATTGCGCAACCCTCGCTCCACGACGAGGTTCAATAAACACCAAACCGTCATGCTCCAATATTTTAAGAGCCTCTCTGATTGGTGAGCGACTTATGTTGAATTGCTCAACCAACTCTTCCTCGAACAATCGTGAGCCTGGCATTAACTCTCCATAGATAATTTTTTCCTCTACCGCTCTCCTGACGATTTCTGACATTGATTCGGTTAGAGGTTCTGGCTCGGAAGAAATGATTTTCATTTAAACCCCACGAGCTTGAAGATTTAGTATTTCAGTTCGCATCTAAATTGAAACCTCGTAGCCCAGTTGTTTTTCATCACCCGGCTCGCCCTGGAGACCCCAGCAGTGCCTTGGCAACTCAAATACCATTATGTCAAGGTCACTCTTATCCATTCCAACTACTGAAGGAACTCTTTCGTACAACAACGTGATTAGTTTTTTGATGGTCTCTTTGGAGCGACCCTCAAAAAGCGCGATTTCTATTATTATATAGTTTTCAGACCTCCCCTCACCGTAATAGAAATCCTGCTCCTCTAGGCCTAAAAACCGCTGGAGGCGATTTTCTTTTGGGAAATCCAAGGCTTCAGATACACACGAGTGGATCGCATCCGAGAGTTGAGATTTTACAGGATTTAATATTCGTTCGAGTCCATAAATCTTGGCCGTCGGCATTTCGGTAAGTCCTTAAACATTGACGATTTGAAATTCACACAAGTTCGAATGACGGTAATCTTGTATACAAAAAATTGCAAGAGAAGGCCAGGATAAGTTCTATAAGTCTATTAGAACTTGATCAACCATCATTGATAAAAAAATATTCATTAAAATCAATATTATAACGGGAAATTTTCTAAGAAGATTTTCGCCTCGAATTTTTACATATATCCTTGACGACTTTTAAAGCAATGTTGTATACAGAAATCACATTGCCTACTTTTGTCCACGCCAAGAATGGAGCAAGCATGGGACAGACCCAAACCGCATCCACGATAGAAACAACTGCTACAACACCGCGAGAACTAATGAGCGAGCACCGCTTGACAGCAAAAGAAGCTGAACAAATTGAGGCTGCGGGACACCTCTTCCCTGGTGGAGCTCTTGGAGGTAATGCCCTTTCTGAAGACGGTAAATTTGTGTTCAGTCGAGGGTACGGTTCAAAATTTTGGGATACTTCGGGCAACGAATACATCGATTATGTACTCGGTTCTGGAACCTTTTTTCTCGGTCACGCCCACCCACTGATTCAAAACGCAATTTCTGAGCAAGCCTCCAGGGGCACGCATTTCTTCGCATACCTAAACGAACAAGCAATACAATTCGCTGCGCGCCTTAAACCAATTATTCGCTGCTGTGAGCGCATGCGATTTACGACATCTGGGTCAGATTCGACGTTTCACGCTATTAGACTCGCCAGAGGCTTCACAGGTCGAGACAAAATTCTGAAATTTGAAGGCGCATATCATGGCGCCCACGACTATGCACAGGTTAGCACTACACCGAGAAATCCGTTGGAATTTCCTTTAGGGACTTCCGACACAGCGGGGATGCCTCTGGCTGTCTCCGATCTCACGATTGTGGCCCCTTACAACGACGCGAGGGCGTTAGAAAGTACCCTAAAGGAACACGCGAGCGAGATTGCTGCAGTAATCATTGAGCCAATACAACGAATCATAAGACCCAGGGACGGCTTTCTTCAGAAAGTTCGTGAACTCTGCACGCGCTTCAATGTCCCCATGATTCTTGACGAAGTTGTCACAGGTTTTAGATACGGGCTCGGCGGCGCTCAAGACTATTACGACGTCGTACCGGATCTCGCGACTTACGGCAAAATAATTGGTGGCGGGCTTCCCGTTGGGCTTATTGCGGGTCGAGCTGACATCATGGATCAAGCAGATCCGTCAAATAAAGGTAAAGAGGGGTATGTTTACCAGAATGGAACCCTCCAGGGACATATGCTTGGTTGTGTTGCAGGTATGGCGACCCTCGATGTGCTCTCAGAAGATCAGATCTATAAAGAGACATTTGAGCGTGCAGAACGACTGCGCGATGGTCTCCGGCGCGTCTTCACTGATAATAAAATGGGAATCCTTGTGTTTGGTGAAGGTCCGATGTGGCACATGCTCTTTACTGAAAAAGAGCCCGAAAACTGGCGTGACATTCTTGCTGCCGATGGAGCTAAGTTAGCTAAAATGGAGCCAGAACTGCTACGTCAAGGTCTATTCGTTTTACCTGGTAATCGTCGGTTTATTTCTATCCAGCATGGTGAAGATGACCTCGAAGCAACCTTTGAAGCGGCCGATAGAGCATGCAAGGCCCTGAAAGCATGACCAAGGCTCGGAAATCCGAAACCGGGAAGTCTTCGGGTAGTGGAACTGAATATTCTTCTCGAGTTGATATAGCCACAAGCGCAATAATCGGAGAGTCACTAGCATCAATCGTCCGTGAAATGAGACGCTCAATGGTTCGCTCGTCCTACAGCTCAATAATTTATGAAGGATATGACTTTTCTGGTGTCTTACTTGACGGTGACGGCAACTTAATTGCTGAGTCCGGGGAGGATCACCCATTCCACGTTGTTCCAGTCGCCGGTGCAGTAAAAAAAGCCCTAGAAATTCACACCGAAATAAATGATGACGAGATGCTCCTTCACAATGACCCGTACACCGGTGGTACTCATTTGAATGATATTGCCGTTATACAACCCGTCTCGATAAACGGCAGCAGGAGTTTTTATATTGTTATCAGATCGCATTGGGGTGATGTCGGGGGCATGAGTCCCGGATCTCTCAACGGTGAAGCGACCCAGATACTGCAAGAAGGGCTTCGGTTAAACTATGTAAAAATTCCTCGTTTCGAAGATAGCGAAGTTATGCGTTTCTTGTTTGATAACGTCCGCGTCACTTCAGAGGCTATATCGGATTTTCATTCTGTACTTGGCACCATAAAAGTGGCTGAAACCCGATTGAGAGCTTTATGTGATAAGCATGGGTCTACAACTATTCGTGATGCTATGGCAGATATTCTAGACATTAGCGAAAGACGCATTCGTGCCGCGATAATGCAAATACCGGATGGGGATTACCATCATGTAGGATACTTAGATGGTAATGCGCTGACTCCTCATCCTTTACGGGTAAAAGTAAATCTCTCAATTAGAGGTGATCGCCTATTAGCGGACTTTACGGGAAGCTCTGATCAAGTTGATGCGCCATTAAACGCAGGACCCGCAATTGCTCCAACATCTGTGCTTACGGTAATAAAATCATTCCTTGATCCAAGCGGTTCAATAACCTCCGGTACATTGAGGGCAATAGATGTTGAACTTCCGTCTGGCTCAATCGTCAACGCAAACTTTCCTGCTCCCTGTGGAGGTCTTAATGAGGTTCGTTTCGCGTGCGACGCAGCAATAATGGGTGCTTTAGCAAGACTAGTCCCGAACGAAATTACCGGTGACGTACGCGGAACATCGAACCACACGTACATAGGTACCGAAGATTTTATTTTTTATGAATATCCCTCGGGTGGCACAGGGGGTTGGAATGGTGGAGACGGAAACAGCGCGGTGCGTGCGTTCAATGAGGGCGAGAATGTTTCGATTCAGTCTACTGAGGTCATCGAATCCAAATTCCCTCTGCGTATTCTCCGTTCTGAAATCCGACCGGATAGCGGTGGTGCGGGCAAATTTCGCGGCGGCGTGGGTCTACTTCGAGAAATTGAAATACTTACCGATCGGGCAAATCTTTCAGTTTTATCTGATCGCAATATTATTCCACCCGCTGGTGTCTGTGGTGGTCTCTCCGGCCTTCCAAACC
>CAJWIY010000048.1 GCA_913042205.1 uncultured Gammaproteobacteria bacterium | reverse complement strand
TAGGTCTCTAGTTACAAGTAGTCTGGGCACGTATCGACGAGTTTCACGTGGCAGTTTTAATGACCAAAAATCGATCGCTTTTCCGGCGCGTTTGTTCCTCTTAATGGCTTTCTCAATTCTCCCTGGGCCAGCATTATAGGCAGCTATGGCCAACAGCCAGTCATCGAATTTAGCATACATTTTTTCCAGATAGTCTATCGCCGCACGAGTCGAGTGAATGATATCGCGGCGCTGATCACAGGTTTGCCCCAGCTTTAGTTTCAACAGTCGAGCAGTTCCGGGCATGATTTGCCACATTCCAACCGCCCCCATACGAGAGACAGCCCAGGGGCTATACGCGGACTCTACATAGGGAAGAAGAGCAAGTTCGGCTGGTAACCCCCGTCTCTTAATTTCAGACCAGACGTAAGGGAGGTAAATGTCACCTTTAAATAAAAATTCGGAAAAGAACCCCGGGCTATGCGTCAGTTTCCTTCGATGTAGGTCTGCATATTTGGTTTCTTTAAGCTCCTCTAACGAAAAACTATTAATAATTTCTCCCCAAATGGTTTCGTCGATTATTGCGAGGTCAGTTTTGGGTTGGACATCGACCTTATCCGAATTGTCCGAGTGTGTAATGTTCGGACTGTCAACGGCCTCGCCGAGCTCACGAACGATAGCCAGCGGATCGTAGAGAGCCGCATCTTCGGAGACATCTCTATCTTCGGGTGGGCTCCGAATAACCTCAGGCTCTACGCTCAAACTATTGATCTGAGTCTCACTGAGCGTAGGGGACGAGAGGCCTGGCTTCACGGCCTGGCAACCAGCTAGTACCAAAATCAAGATTCCAGTAACAGCCCAAGTGAAAAGAAATTGCTGTGCTCGCATTAAAAGTTATCTTTTTCCGATCGCCGTTGACCTAAAACTCTGCTGTTAGGGGCACGGAGGAATGGATTTGTTAATCGCTCAAGACCCAACGTTGTTGGGATGGTGGATATTCCTTGACGACGCATGGCTACTACTTCATTAAGCCGATCCAGAATGTCCAGATTTCCTGGTTCAGCGTGTACAGCATACTCAAGGTTGGCTAGTGTATATTCATGAGCACAATAAACGAAAGTATTCTCAGGAAGCTTATTAATTTTGTTCAAACTATGAAACATGTCGTCAGCTGTTCCCTCAAATAATCGACCACATCCCGCCGCAAACATCGTATCACCTGTAAAAGCCACTGGGGTTTCAAACAACTCAGAAGTGGATATGAAAGCAACATGGTCAAGTGTATGACCAGGCACCTCAAGAACTGTAAAAGTCGCTCCTAATACTTGCACTAGATCGTTTTCTGACACTGGTCGAGATGGACCTTTAAGCGCTTTCCGAGAACCAATAATTTGGAGATTTCTGAAGTGATCACAAAGCTCCTCAACACCCCCTTGATGATCACCATGCCAGTGCGTTAACAGAATACCCTCAAGTTTAAGTATGGACTCGTTTAGAAATTCAATAACAGGAGTAGCGTCACCCGGGTCTACGACCCAAGCACTCGAACCATCAGAGATAACCCATATATAGTTGTCACTGAACGCTGCGACCTGATGAATTTTGAGCATCAAACGTTGTCCGAGTCTGCCATTGCCGTGATATTAAATCCGTTGTCAACGTAGATCGTTTGACCTGTAATGCCAGCCGCTAGATCAGAACCCAAAAACGCTGCGGTATTTCCAACCTGTTGGATCGTCGTATTCCGGCGAAGAGGTGTCCTTGAGGCATTGTAGTTCAGCATAGAGCGGAAGTCCTTAATACCACTCGCGGCTAACGTTCTGATCGGTCCGGCAGAGATAGCGTTGACTCGGTGACCCTTAGGTCCCAGAGACGTCGCAAGA
Organism: uncultured Gammaproteobacteria bacterium; assembly: GCA_913042205.1. GTDB lineage: Bacteria > Pseudomonadota > Gammaproteobacteria > Pseudomonadales > Litorivicinaceae > HIMB30. The sequence goes on along the minus strand of CAJWIY010000048.1, from coordinate 12,742 downwards.
AATCTAACGCCAGCCTCAAGAGAAGCTTTCGCTAAGCCCATTACGTTGTAATTCGGCATTGTCTGGACCGCACCCAAGTAAGACAAGGTAATGATGCTGCCGTCACGTCCATCAAGCATCGGTTGTGCGGCCTTTGCCAGACCAACCAAACTGTAAGAAGAAATATCATGAGCGATGCGGAACCCTTCACGTGTTGTGACATCCACAAAGTTTCCGCTGAGTTGATCGCCTGGCGCGAAGCCGACCGCATGAACTATGATATCTAAATGATCCCAATGCTTAGACAACCCTCCGAAGACTGCATCAATTTCTGTATCATCCCCAACATCGCAGGGAAAACAGAGATCTTTGCGCGTTCCCCAACCCTCGGCAAAACTGACTACCCGGTCCTTCAACTTTTCGTTCTGATAGGTGAAAGACAGTTCTGCACCTTCACGATGCATCGCTTCGGCGATCCCGTGAGCGATTGAAAGCTTACTCGCGACACCGACAATTAACGCGCGTTTACCGGAGAGCATTCCCATTACAGATCCTTTGGTAGGTGTTAAATTGTCATGCAGTAATGATACCATGAACCTATGACAGTTCAGAGTGTGTTTCGACTCGGGTTACATGATAAACAACATGCATGGGATCGTTGGATTTCCGGGTCCCTAGGTCATCGTATCCAAACAGAGGAGCGCCGGCTTGCCCGAGCTGAGCTTAAGCGCCTATTCGGGCAAGTCGTTTTGCAGGTTGGCGGAAAAGCAGGCTTCCCGCTGATTGCTAATTCTCTGGCGCCCATTAAATTTCACGTTGTGTTTGGAGGTGATGTATCAAAACCCTCTCATTGCCCTATTGTTCTCGCTGAGGACAATCTCTTACCGTTTCCGAATGATTCTGTGGATATCCTTGTTTTACAACATTCGCTAGACATTAGTGCGCATCCGCATCATGTCCTGCGAGAGGCTGAGCGCATACTCCGGCCCGGTGGAAGATTGCTACTGTTCGGATTCAATCCTACATCGAGCTGGGGCCTACGAAAGCTTCTGACTACGCCGCTAGATAGCCTGTTACCATGGAAAGCAAGGTTTATGAGACGAACGCAAATTGAGGATTGGTGCCGCTTGTTGAATTTGCTGCCTGAACTGTCCCGGCATGCTGTTTATAGCTTGCCCATTGGAAGAAGTGGGGCGCGCAAATTGTTCAAAAATATAGAACATAAAATGGCGCTACGAGAATGGCCCGTTGGAGCCATTTATTGCCTAAGAGCCAAAAAAGAACGTGACGCATACATCACAGGGAAACAAGGACCTCTGGGGCGACTTGCGTCAGTTGGTGAGACGCTCAAGCCTGCTGTCGGTCTGCGGCGGAAGCCAGTACTTCGTTTAGTGCAGAAACGGGATGCTGGATCCTCTGATTTGAGTAGCGTCTAACCTGCGCGCGACAGGAAAACCCGGTTGCAAGAATCTCAACGTCACTTTCCGGAAAAGCCTCTACCTTAGGCTGCCAGCTTTGTGCATAAATTTTCCTTGAGGTCTCCACGTTGCTGGCTTCGTGTCCGTATGTCCCAGCCATCCCGCAACAACCGACTGACTCAATATCCAGTGAATGTCCGGCCATTGCAAAGATTGGTTTCCAAAGGCCAAGGGACTCCTTGGCATTTGTCGCCTCGGTGCAATGTGCGAGGAGTCGGAAACGCTTGACCGATAGTGTGTTAGACATTCTGCCCTCAACCAAATGTTTAGCGATAAACTCGTGCACTAACTGAACGGGCGGAGTCTCGATATCTGCTTCCTGATATTCCGAGCGATAAGTCATGGTCATAGAGGGATCTAATCCAATGAGTGGGATTCCAAGCTCATCAATCAAACGTAACTTCGACGCATTCGATGTGGCAAGTCGCTTGAACCATTCCAGAAATCCATGAACGTGTAACGGTTTTCCGTTGGGATGGAAAGGCATTAACGATGGCTCAAACTCCAATAATTTAAGTAGCCTGAACAAGTCCACAACCGTTTGTGTCTCAAAGTAGCTTGTGAAAGCATCCTGAACTATCACGACCTGGCGACTAAAACGCTCGGGATTATCTGTCTTGATATCTGCTAACCGTCTTAAGTCAGCTATTTGGAATCCAGCTTCAGAAATTGCTTGATGCGGATCAATCCCTGACAAAGATGGGGGGTCGACCAACCCTAGAAAAGCGAATAAGCGACGGCCGAACCCCGACCCGACTAGTCCATTATAAAACCGAGGAACTTGAGCAATATATGGCAACACATACTCGAGTGTGCCAATAATCCAATCTTTGGCGGGTCTCGAATATCGCGTGTAATAGGCGCTGAGAAAGTGACTTCTGAAGGTTGGAACACTTACTTTGACTGGACATTGACTCATGCATGATTTGCAAGCGAGGCATGTCGACATTGCCTCAAACACTTCATGATTAAAATCGTAATTGGATTCTGATTTTCGAATCGTTCTTAAAAGTCTAGCGGGCGTGCCTATAATTTGTTCGACCCATGAGCGAGTCGGGATAGCTTGAAAACCCTTGTCTGATAAACGCGTAACCCATTCTCGCATAAGTCCGGCGCGACCCTTGGGCGTATAACGACGGTCGCGAGTTGCTTTCCAACTGGGGCACATCCGATCGTCAAGATCATAGTTGTGACATGCACCGTTCCCGTTACATAGCAGGGCGGTACTCGCTGTCTCCTGAAGACTAACTGTTATTCGTCGGTCACGTGATCCCCGGGTGGGCACTTCATCAATCTTTAGCAGTGATGACTCTGGAGTCGGCCCGGCAATTTTTCCAGGATTCAAACGATTCAATGGATCAAATAGCGCTTTGATCTGACATATCGCTGGATACAGAGATCCGAAGAATATGGGAGCATATTCTGACCGGACACCTTTCCCATGTTCCCCCCACAATAGGCCGTTATATTTCTGTGTTAAATCAACTACTTGGTCCGTAATTATGCGAACCGTACCCATCGCCCCGGGAGACTTTAAATCCAACAACGGTCGCACATGCAACACACCTGCGTCGACATGCCCAAACATTCCGTAATCAAGATCATGTGCATCAAGTAGGTCTCGAAACTCACCGATATAGGGAGCTAAATTTTCAGGTGGAACACAAGTATCTTCAACAAATGCGACAGGTTTTTTCGCGCCTTGAACCCCGCCAAGTAACCCAACGGCGCGTTTTCGCATTTCCCATACCTGGGAGACCTGAGACCTCCCTCTGGCAATTGAATGAGCGAAGGAACGACCATTAGATGCCGCAATACCATCCAAATATAAACTGAACCGGTCTATTCTAGCTGCCAACTCAGTGACATCGGAGCCTGTGAATTCAACCAGATTGATTCCTTGAAGACTTTTCTTTGAGGCCGGAAAGTACTCCTCAACACTGTCCCAGACGAAGTCGTTCATGGCAAGGTTGAGCACCTTGGAGTCAACCGTCTCGATCGAAGTCGCTCCATGTTTCATCAATTCTTGGGCGTCAAATAGTGCGTCCATGAAGGATTCGTATTGCACCGCCACAAGGGCCACCTCGGATGGTAATAGTTCAAGGTTGATTTTGGCTTCACTGATGAACGCTAAAGTACCTTCTGACCCACATAGCACGGCATTTAGATCAATTTTTCCCTCATCGGTGCGGACATGTTGAAGATCATATCCGGTCATACATCGGTTTAATTTTGGAAAGCTCGATTCGATTGCATCTTTGTTTGAGTCATAGAGGGCCCGAAGCGCTGACCCGATACGAAATTCCGTCGACGTTTTCGAGAGGTTATCAAGCTCAGAGTTCGTTAGCACTCCAGTTTCAAGAGTCTCGCCCGTGAGCAATACCGCCCTCAAATTCAACACGTGATCACGAGTTTTACCGTATTTGACAGAGCCTTGACCACTCGCGTCGGTGTTAATCATCCCACCAATAGTGGCACGGTTCGATGTAGATAAGTCAGGTGCGAAAAAGAGTCCGTGTCGTCTAATCTCAGCATTCAATTGATCCTTAACGACGCCACATTGAACTCTGGCCCATCGCTCATGGACATTGACTTCCAAAATTTTATTCATGTGTTTACTTGTATCAACAACCACACCAGCCCCTAGGCTCTGAGCGTTGGTACCGGTACCCCCACCTCGAGGATATAATGTGACATCGTGATCGTGAGATGCTCGCACAATTCGAATCAGGTCATCATGATTATTAGGAAAAACAACAGCTTGAGGATAAATTTGATAAATACTGTTATCAGTGGCGAGAACAGCGCGTGTCGCATCATCGCAATGAATATCCCCTTCGAATCCGAGCGTGTGTAGCGCTTGCACGTAATTTTGAGCTGTTTCTGAGACAGCTTCGCGATGATCTAGTCGCGGTATTATCAAATCAAGGCCCCGGGGATCGACAATAGATCGTAAATTGTGTCATAAAACAGCTTTATTAACTACGTTGAGACCTCGTCTGTTATGGCTTTTTGGGAAAGTAAGCAATTGAGCGAGATGTCGGATCCCGAGTGGGAGTCGCTTTGCGATGGTTGTGGGCTATGTTGCTTACATAAGCTGGAAGATGTTGAAACTTCTGAGGTGGAATTCACTTGCATCAAATGCCGTTATCTTAATCAAGAGCGACGATGTGGCGTATATGAAAATCGAGCGGAATTCGTAGAAGACTGTCTAAACATACGAGATCTAGATCCAGAGTATTATAGGTGGCTGCCTGAGAGCTGCGCCTACCGACGGGTTCACGAACAACGACCCTTGCCGAAATGGCATCCGCTAGTCACGGGAAGCAGCCAATTGATGGAAGAGGGTGGTTATGCGGTTGGCGAATGGGCGATATCGGACAGCATTGCGAGACCTGATTCGGACTTTATTATAAGACTTGTATCAAGTGACTCTTGATTGTCTAGGATTCAAGAAATGACAGGATCTTTTCGATCTGTAAAGTCGTGTTTAAAAAAGCGGTGTTCCCCACATCATTGACGCTAGATATCTTGCGATTGTCTAAAAATCTGGACCATTTCTAGCGAATTGGTGCCAGCAAATAACCGCCTTATTAGATGGTGCGCCATGTGTCCGCACGAACATGCGGTGATTTTGGATATCTATTAGGTGTTCTCTGATTCCAATGTCCGATCGATGTGATTTCTGAGGTTCAGCTGTATTCGCAAAGATAGGCTGTAGGTTCAGTAACCTCGACGTTAAACGTTTGATCGTTTCTAACATGGAATTCTTCACCATCGGAATATAATAGAGGCTCTAAGTCGTCTTCGCGTTGAACTAATAGCGCACCGCTGATTATGACCATTCTTTCATTTTGAGACGTTGAGAATTCGTAATTTCCGGGTTCCATAACACCAACAGAACTTAATCCGTTCGAATTTTCGAAGCTAAGTGACAACACCTGATCGTCGAAGTAGTGGTTGACTTCCATTAGTGAGGACTCCTCTTGGCATCGCTCATAACGAGCCTTTCTTACGATTTAACATAATAATGATTATGCGCCATTTTAATTTGGGTTTAAGCTGAGGATGATGAAACTACCTGCGCTCGCACGAAGTTCCTTTACGTTACTATATGCATCCGACGCATGCCAATCATCCATATCCTCTTGGCTCGGGAAGCTAAACAATGCGATCTGAGAAAAATCCTCGAGCTCGTTTTCGTCAACGAGGGTTACGATTTTTTTCGCCCGGAACCGTATCTCGCCTCGGTATGGCTTTAACGTGGCTGAAACTTTGGTCCGATAATATTCGAAATCAACGAGACTATTGATCCGAATTAATGCAATCATACGAACCATCTTCAGGATCCCTTTCTTTTCATATGATACAAGCTGAAACAGCATTAACCGCCAAACATCATCTAGTCAAGATGGGCTCAAAAAAGCTATCTACATTTGTCCACGAAACTGGAGCCGTGGAAATTCCAGGGCGGTATGGTGATGACCAGTTACTGGGACTCGCTCGTATCGTGATCAGTCAACAGTTGTCGAATCAAGCCGCTCGCTCGATCTGGAATCGTTTACAGATTCGGTTCGCAGACCGGTCAAAACTTGTAGAGGCTCTGTCCGATATCCAAACGCAAGATACTGGATTGTCTGCGTCTAAAAAACGAACGTTAGCGACAATCTTCAATCTTGGTGAACGCTGGATTGATAGCCTTCAGAAAGCCCCAGAAAAAACCCGCAGAGAAGCAATGTTGGCTATAACCGGGTTAGGCCCATGGACGGTTTCGATGTGGGAATTATTTGTTCTTAAGAGCCCTGATCAGTGGGCAGATAACGATCTTATTTTGAACAGAATCAGTACAGAATTCGCCGCAGATGCCAAGCTGGAGCGGCATAAACTAATTGAAAACACCGCACCCTTCCGCTCCTACTTTGCGCTTTATTGTTGGCGCTTTAATGATTCAAAAAAATGAAGGTGAAGGATCTATTAAATAATGCGACCGTCCGCGCTGATTTTGATCCCTTCTCGCCTCAATAATGCGCGCTTGACGTCAAGACCCCAGAAAAATCCGCCAAGGCCATTGTCGCGCCGAATGATTCGATGACACGGGACAATGATTGCGCAGGGATTTTTTCCACATGCTGAGGCTACAGCGCGCGTTGCCCGACTGTTTCCCGCTCGTTTTGCGAGCTCCGCGTAGCTTATTACTTCCCCACTCTGTATGGTGCGTATCGCGTTCCATGCTTTAATTTGAAACATCGAGCCGTTGAATCGGACTGGAATTCCAATTCCATCGTGTTTGCCCGCGATACAATCAGCGACAGGGCCGAGAATAGATGAATCGATTGTATCGCCTCGTTCTTTTGTGTTGACGCGAGTCACGCTCAATAAGTCAGTTTCATCAAACATCAATTTGATGTAACCAAACTCAGTTTCAATGACGGTTTGTTGTGTCATTTTCAGCTCCAGGCACGAACGAACAAATAGCTCCCGACGCGCCGGAAATTGATCCGAATGCCATCGGATCAGGAGCTCTGTAGGGATCAGGAGGCGTGCCTAATGACCAATCAAGGGCAACGATCAAAATGATAGCTATTAATGCGGTTATGATTCCAATTCGCCTACTCATCTGGCCTCACGACTGGCACGCAACCAGAGCTTGTCCCTCAAATGAACACCAGCAACACTTCCGATGAAACCCGCTATCAGCCAAGCCCAGCCATGCACCGAGCCTGATGCGATGCCACTGAAAAGACCACCAACGTTACACCCAAATGCGAGTCTTGAGGAGATACCCAGAAACAGACCAAAAAGAGCCGCGACGACGTAATACCAGACAGCTATCGACTGCTTAAACGGTTTGTTAACAGAATCTATCCACGCCGCCAGCGCAGCACCCGTTATAAGCCCAATATTCGTTAGAGAAGTGGTATCGGTTAATATTGACTCCTTTAAAGCTGTTGCGTTAACCGGATGGATCCAGAATTGCGCTGTATTTGGATCCCAGCCAATTCCCTGCGCGGCTTTGGCGGTCCATAGACCAAGACCATACACTACCCCCCAGGGTTGCCCAGCAATAAGCACGTGCAGAGTAGCAAGCACAGCGAGGAATACCGCCGCTGTCAAAAATTTTCTATTCCAAATTGATCCTTGACTAAAACCACGAGCGATCAGTCCAACGACTAGTAGTCCGGCCAGTGTGACAGCCACACTCTGCTCAACACCTAATAGTTTTGTGAGATTCAATGGAACGTGGGGCGTAGATTGCACAGCAAGAGGAACTATTAGGGACCCGAGGAAGCTACCCAAACAGAATAATGGAAGAGCAGCTAACGCAACAATGTTGCCAGAACCAGCGTTAACGAGGGTTCCCGATCCACACCCGAGGATCATTTGCATCGAGAGCCCGAAAACTGCCGCGGCGATGATCATACTGAGTGAAACGGGGGCTATGGCTCCTATCAGTGATCCCGGCGCATACGCTATCAAAGGCTGTATCGCCGAGGCGGTCAGTCCTATGGCGATTAGTTGGGCGATCACACCTTGCGCGTCTCGGTCCCGAACTAAACGTCTCCAAGGACCAGCAAAGCCGAACCCGCAGCGTTCTAGGGTAAATCCAATCAAAAGACCTAGGCCAAGTAGAAGAGAAAAACGAACGCCTGCGAAGACAGCGAGCGTTAAAAGGAGCGTGACGACAAGAGATATTCGTATGACCAAACGCTAATTCACCAAATTATTAAACCATTTCTTTGTTTTAAGGATGGCAAATTGTGCAGAAGTTGGAACGTTTTCCATGGGTTTGTTAAGAGCGGACCACTCGACCATTGATTCGGCGTAGAGCTTAACATCTTGAATCTCGGCCACCTCGCTGAGCACAAACCAATTGGTAGCCGCCCAGTGGCCGGTATTGCAATATGATATTGTCCCGGCTTGGTCCAACTGATTCGCAGAAACCAAAGATTGTACCTCGTCATCATGCTTCAAAAGTGGTGTATTTTTGTCAAAAAATAACTCGAAAGAAAACTGTTCAGCGCCAGGAAGAATACCAGGTCTAGCGGCTGAATCATGCCATGCCTCGCCGGCATAGTAGTCATCCAAACGTGCGTCGAGCAAGCGCGCACTGCCCTGCCCTGCGACCTGCCTCTCGACTTCAGCCGTATCTGCGTACCAAGTTGGATCAAACGAGAGAACAGGCACGGTCTTATTAACGTCGGACCTACCAACCGCAACCTCAAAACCATCTTTCTGATAGGCTCTAAATCCCCCGTTCAGGATAGCCAGCGATTCAAACCCAACACTTTTTAGTGTCCAGTAAACTCGTGCCGCCGCCCCGAAGTCGGTAGTAGTCACACCGTCATGCACGATAACGATTGGCTTTTTTGTGTCGATACCGCGGTTGCCTAGGACATTTGCGAGATGGGCCATGTCGGGGAGCCTACCCGGGTTACTGTCCGGACCACGAAACTCTGCGTAGGGTATGTGTACAGATCCCGGGATATGCTGGTCTAGATACGCCTTCTCGTCGCTGCGGATCTCAAGAACCGTTGCGCCCTCCTCCTCCAGTAGATCGGTCAATTTAAAGCTATCGATCACCGGATCGATTGAGGCTGCGTTCGCAATGCCGGTGACCAACAGGACGGCAATCCCCACCAGTGTTGTCCATACGTTCATACAATTTTTTCCTAAATAACAGCGCGAGAGGTTAATTGGTTTTTGGCTGGTCTCAAAAGAATATCTTTAATAATGCTTATAACTTTTTGTTTTACCGGTTTCGTTGCGTCGGGCACACGTGCCGTCCGAATATAAACCCACGCTTCGCCAAATGTTTCGTTTTGCGACCGGAAACACGTGCCCTCCAAATCTTAAAACTTGATAGTTTCATTTCCTGCCGCATGAGACGAATTACCTCGGCCTCGTTGAGTCCGTACGATGACTCGATGGCCTCAAATGGAGTTCTATCTTCCCACGCCATTTCAATAATTCGGCTAATCTCATCGACCGTTAATATTTTTTTTCCAACAGCCATCTTAGAGACTCCTGCGTAGACGTTGAAAATTTAGATGCATCACCCGATTCGAAGCTGGGTCTAAGCGCGTTACATTGTGCTTTCCCTAACTCCACACCCCATTGATCATAGGAATTGACATTCCACAGGATTCCTTGTGTAAAAACCTTGTGCTCATAAGCCGCAATTAAAGCCCCCAAGTTCTCCGGCGTCAGTGCATCCATCATGATAAGGGAGCTCGGTCTGTTACCTGGAAATGTTCGGTGAGATGCGAGTCGTGTCGCATCCGATCCAGACAATCCGTCAGCAAGCATTTCTTCATAAATCGTATTTGTAGATTTTCCGAACGCCAGAGCCTCAGCCTGTGCTAAGCAGTTCGCGTTCAGCAAAGAGTGAGATTCATGGTCTGTGTTGATCGAATTTGCCGTCAGAATAAAATCAACTGGGCAGACCATAGTGCCCTGATGTAGCAGTTGGAAAAACGCATGCTGCCCATTAGTACCGGGTTCGCCCCATATCACAGGACACGTGTCGTAATCTAAAGAATTCCCGGCCCGATCAACCCGCTTGCCATTGGACTCCATTTCCATCTGTTGTAGATATGCAGAAAAGCGATGCAACCGTTGTTCGTATGGCAAGATCGCTTGGGTGTCCAAGCCGAACCCATTCCGATACCAGATCCCGATCAGCGCCATTAATATCGGGATATTGTTATCAGCAGGCGCGTCTCGGAAATGCCGATCCATCTCTCGTGCACCAGAAAGGAAGCGGTCAAATATCTCGGAACCCATGGCGATCATTAGTGACAGCCCTATCGTTGACCAAACTGAGTAACGGCCACCAACCCAATCCCAGAATCCAAAGGTCCGTGTATCTGCAATACCAAAAGCTCGCACGGCTCCGATATTGGTTGATAAAGCAGCGAAATGTTCTGCAACAGCGGGTTCCCCTAACACACTGGATATCCATCGTTTAGCTTTATAGGCGTTGTGCATTGTTTCCTGTGTTGTGAACGTCTTTGATGCGATTAGAATTAGTGTTGTATGCGGATTGAGGGCGGCCAATACATCGTGCAAATGAGCACCATCGACATTAGATACATAGTGAACTCTCGGCCCGTCAATCATCGGTTTGAGAGCTTCGGAGACCATCAAAGGTCCTAAATCTGAGCCCCCTATCCCAATATTAACGACATCCGTGAAAGCTTCGCCTGTGATACCAACGAATGTCCCTTCTCGAATACCTTCAGCGAAGGCATAGGCTTGATCACGCGCTTGGATCACGGATGGCATGACTGAACAACCATCAACTCCGAAGTTATCGGTCAATTCGCCGCGCAGGGCGATATGCAGTACCGCGCGGTTTTCACTGGTATTTATACGATCGCCGGCAAACATGGCCGCACGCGTCTCGGAGAAATCAGAGGCCTCTAGTGCGTCGAACAGCTTTGCAAGAACCGCAGAATCGAGCCAATGCTTGGAATAATCGAGTCGTAACCCTGCTCCTTCGGCGACAAAACGCGACGCTCGCCCCGGATCATTCTTAAAAAGGGCGGTAAGCGTTTGATTCCATTGTTTTGATATGGATGCAATCTCGTCAATCAAAATCATGCTCAGTGAATAATAGGTGGCCCAGAGTTTGACGAACTATCGTTGTCATCGTCCTCGGTCTCTTCTAATTCTTCCTCTAAATCATCGTCAAAAATACCCGCCTGTTCTAGATTTGCGACCAATCCCTCGGGCATCTGTTGATTGAATTCTTCAATTAAATCACGCACGACCGTTTGAAGTGCCTCGACCGCAATTTGATGATTTTCGCGTATCGCGTCATCTTCGATATCCATCTGTCCGTGCCAATACAGACACGCTGCCATAGCATCATGCGCCTCATTGGCGACTTGGTCATAGAATCCCTGATGCACGCCATCTTGTGACTCTGCGCGATACACCGTTATACTCAGGTCCGCGTCTTGATCCCACGGTTCGAGTGTCGGTTGCCTTAGTATGATACGAACTAAATACAGCCGCTGTCGGTTTTCGAGGATACAAAGGGCATCATCCAATCTTACAGGCACACCATCCTCCCGCTCCACAAGCGAGACATAGGCGGCCATGACAGGAGCACTCAACCAAGGCGTTTCGTCATCTTCTCCAACCAATTGATCAGCTAGCAGACAATGCAAACACTCAAGATCGGGGGCTTTTAACGCATACTCTGCTTGAAATATGGTGAGGTCATCGGTCTGGCCCGCGTGGCGGAAATCCTGATTGAACAACGTAACCGCATGCTCAGTATGTGGAACATCATCGAAGAGTTCGAGTGCTTGCAATCTTGGATCCTTCTAAATTTGGCACCATAGTCTTGCAAACATTGGATCAAGAACATAGGGCATATTAAAAAAAAGCGCACTGTTGTAGTGATCCGGAATACACTTGTATGCAACTCGGTTGTTTTAAAATATAGGAAGTGAATATGTTCAGATTTTTCTCTGATCGTAAATGGGTGTTATGGGCGTGGTTTGGCTCAGCGTTAATATTATCGTCCCTCTGGGTACAAGTAAAAATTGATGTTGAAATCAATGAATGGTTTGGCGAATTTTACGACATGATCCAAAAGGCACTCGCAACGCCAAACGCGATTACGATCGAGGAATATTGGGCAAGCTTGTTCAGCTTCATCTACCTCGCAGGCATATACGTAGCAATTGCTGTTTTGGTTAGTTATTTCACTGCGCATTATTTGTTTCGATGGCGTGCGTCGATGGTTGAGTGGTATCACGCGGTCTACGACAGGGCGAGAGCGATCGAAGGTGCTGCCCAACGTGTCCAGGAGGATACAATAAAATTCTCGCGCATCATGGAGCAGCTGGGCACCAGTCTGATAGAAGCGATAATGGTTCTGGTTCAATTTATACCGATACTTTTTGGCCTGTCGATGGGCATTCCTATTTTCTTTTTCGGAGATTGGCAATACGGTCTACTCACGGGCGCGTTAGTGTGGAGTATTGGTGGGACGTTATTTCTAATCGGATTGGGGTGGTTACTGCGATTGGTGGGCATTGAATACGATCTCCAGAAAAAGGAAGCCGCCTATAGAAAAATATTGGTAATCGCCGAAGATGACGAGACGGTGAGACCAAAAACGATTGGGGAGTTATTTGAGGACGTTAGAGGCATTCACTACTTGAGCTATCTCCGCTACTTGTATTTCAATATCGGGCGTATCGCATATCTCCAAGCCAATGTGCTGAGCGCCTACGTATTATTGGCCCCAGCGATTGTAGCAGGCGTCG
>CAJWIY010000047.1 GCA_913042205.1 uncultured Gammaproteobacteria bacterium | reverse complement strand
CGAATGCGAATGATGCGCGTTTAAATTCAGTAAATAATTAATTTCGCTTGGATTTTTTTTGGTATAACGCACACCGAAAGTTTTTACAGGGATACAGTTATGAAGGGCGTTCCTCAGGTAGTAAACACTCTGAATAAACTACTGGCCGGTGAATTAATGGCGGTCGATCAGTATTTGGCTCACGGCGAGATCTACTCGGATTTGGGACTTCTTAGGCTCGCAGAACACACGCTGCACGAGTCAGAACACGAGCGTGAGCATGCGAGAGCGATCATACAACGAATTCTATTTCTCGAGGGCGAGCCGGATCTGGCCTCGCGCCATCCAATGACCATCGGAAAGTCGGTCGGAGAAATGTTGAAGAATGACCTTCAGATCGAATATCAGGTCGCGGAGCACCTGAAGAAGGCTGTTGAGATTTGCGAGGCCAATCAGGACTTTGTTAGTCGCGACATGCTTGTCAAGCAAATTGAGGATACCGAGATGGACCACGCCTATTTTTTAGAGAAACAGATCAGGCTTATTGAATTGGTTGGTCTCGAAAATTATTTGCAGAGCCAACTCGGACCAGAACCAGAGGTTCAGTGATGAAAGGCCAAAAGAAAATTGTTACCACTCTCAACAGCATATTAAAAAACGAGCTGACCGCGATAAATCAGTATTTCCTCCATGCAAGGATGTTTAAGAACTGGGGCCTCGAAAAACTAAACGAACAGGAATACCGTCAGTCGATTCGCGTCATGAAGGAGGCAGATAAAATCATTGAACGGATCCTTTTCCTAGAGGGTTTACCAAATTTACAGAATCTCGGGGTTTTAAATATTGGTGAAAATGTACCGGAGTGCCTGGGCTCGGATTTAGGTTACGAGGTGGGGGTGGCTCGACCAAACCTACAAACCGGGATTGCGCTCGCCGAGACCGCAGAAGACTTCGTGACCCGTGATCTTCTGGAGGGTCTGCTCAGTGCTAGTGAGAATGCAATCGATTGGTATGAAACCCAGCAGACGTTAATGGGCGAGATAGGGCTAGAGAACTATTTGCAGTCGCAAATTCACGATTAGAGAAATAATTGCTTGAAACAGTAGCTACTTTAATGATAATCATTTGCATTCAAGGAGGAGGCGAATGTATCTGTGTATATGTAATGCTGTCTCGGAAGACAGGGTCATTGAAGCAATTGAATCGGGATGTAGTAGTTTCAATGAAATCTCCAAGGCGACGGGCCTTTGCGCTGAATGCGGACAATGCGCCTCCAAGGCAAGGAAAGAGTGCGAAAGACTACTTTGCCAGTATGGTGAACATTTACAAAGCCCGAGCCAGTTCTCCGCTGCGTGATTTATAGACAACTCTCGCACACCACATATAGGGTTTGAGTGTGCTTGATTAGGCGTCCTTTTGATTCAGAAACGACTTCTTTGCGTAGTGAATCAAACTCCGTTTTATAAAACTCCCTAATTTTGCCACAGACCACGCATACCGTGTGATCGTGATCCGAGCCGGTGTTTGATTCATAGACGGTCCCAATAGAATCGAACTGGTGTCGGATCACTATACCTGAGTCCTCGAATTCCTTGAGGGTCCGATAAATCGATCCGATACTCTTCCTGACGCCCCTATTGATAAGGTCATCACTGATCTTCTCAATCGTAAAATGAGTTCCGTCCTCATAGTCCGACATTACTGAGAGCACTGCCAGCCGCACTGTTGTGGGCCTTAGCCGATTCGCCTTGAGGATAGCTATATAAACCAGATCGATCATTGTTGGTTCCAGACTTGCTAATCTAAATGCTAATGATTTGCATTATTATCATCTTTTGCTATTGTGGGGGTACTTTTTTTGTAAAAGCCGCAGACACAGGAGCTAAAATGATGGACAGAAAAGTCGCCCTCTCAGTCGCCATGGGGACCGCCCTTGCGCTGGGCGTGTCAGCTAGTCAAGCCGAATCCTATGGGCCATACCCGATCACCTTGCAAGGGTATTCTGGCGAAAAGAAAAATTCGGTGGCCTATACAGGTCAAGTAGCTAGACACGTGCTTCATAACAGCCTGAAAAAGGCAATCTCAAGCGGAAAGTCACGCGATGAGATGCAAAAGTTTTGGGCCGGAAACAAAGGCGAATTAATTGCGCTCGATCCCAAGACTAAAGATGGTTTTCCGGTCACAGAAACCGATATAAATAAGATCTCGAGTGGTAAAAATCTGAACAAAAAAACTTTAAACAGAGTGGTAGCTGGGTGGCCCAATGAGATGACCGGTCCAGAAATGGTAGAGCTCTGGCTGGATAAGGCCGCAAAATCGGATAAGGGGTTTGATGCCAAGTCTGGTATGGACTACACCCAACTCGTCTCTAAGTATTTGATGGGCGCCGTATTCTATAATCAAGCGTGCGACGGCTATCTGGACGAGAAACTTAACGCCGATAATAAGCCGAACAACAAGCCCTACAAAAAGGGCGCCTACTACACCGGTAAGGAGCATTCCTGGGACGAGGCGTTTGGGTATTGGGGTGCCCCGGCCCACGCGATGAGTCTGACTCCCAAATCGACCTATAATATCGCGAAAGGCAAGGGCCTGGACGTGGCCGATGCGAACGGTAACGGCAGTGTCGATCTCAAGAGTGAAATGACTTTTGCACACGCCTACTACGCAGCCGACGCCGATAAGAGCGGAAAGACCAAATATCTACATACCGTCACACAATCGTTCATCGACGGACGCAAGCTGATTACGGCAGCAGATGGGAAGGCCCTGACCGACTCCCAGCGCTCGGAATTGAGAAACTTCGCCGCAACGATATGCGACAACTGGGAACGAGTGATCGCGGAGGCTACGTTTAAGTATGCGGGCTCGGTCTACAAGGACATCGAGAAGCTAAAGACGATCATAGAGGCGAACGGTGACGCCACCAAGATGTATCGTACTTACGCGAAACATTACGGCGAGTTGAAAGGGTTTGCACTGGCCCTCCAGTCGGGACGCAACGACCTAGGGAATATCGGTGAACAGATTAACAGCCTAACTGGTTACGGGCCCGTGACATTAGACGGTCGGCAGATAAGCGGGTTTACGTATAACGAAAAGTATAGCTACCAACTCAAAGAGATGGATGGGTTTGCGTTACACATGCTGAAGCTGCAGAAGTTGCTGGACGATAACTTCAATCTCTTGGCTAAGAAGAACAATAAGTTATCGGAGATCGCGGCGGTCACCAAGGCGCTCGGTGATTCCGGGTACGTCGAAAACGACTAATCATCGAGGGGTTTAAGTGGATATATTCATAGACCCCGTTTTTGCGCTTCTGTCGGATCTCTGGAACCCACAGAAGCGTATTTTCGTTGGTTACCTGATAGCCGCTTCGCTGCTGGCTGCTTTGGTTCTTCGGCTTAAGTACCCGGGCGGTTTTTCACTACGGCTCCTGATGGGTACTCTGTTTGCAAAAAACGTGTGGCTGTCTGAATCGTCTTTCGCAGACATAAAACTACTTCTTTTCAACAGGGTACTCTTCGGGGGCGTCGTCACCCAGGTGCTGTCTAAAAGCACGGTCGGTTTGGGTGTCTATTTTCTTTTGATGGACACAGGTTGGTTTTCGGTAACTCCCGAAGTCGTTTTACCTGAGTATGTCTGTGCACTGATATTCACCGTGACCTTATTTATCTTGGACGACTACAGTCGTTACTGGACACATAGAGCCCTGCACCGTATCCCAATTCTTTGGGAGTTTCATAAAGTACATCACTCCGCTACCACGCTGACTCCGTTGACTGTTTTCCGCACACACCCTCTGGAGGCGATAGTCTTTTCGATCCGTGGTGCATTAGTTCAGGGCACCGTCGTGGGGATAGCGTTTGCTGCTATTGGATCTAATTTGAATCTGCTGACGATTTTGGGAGCGAACTTCTTAAGTGTTTTGTTCCATGCGGTGGGTTCGAATTTAAGACATTCCCACATACCACTCCGGTACCCACGATGGCTCGAGTGCTGGCTCGTGTCTCCGGCGCAACATCAGTTACATCATTCAGTCAGCGAGGAACATTTCGACAAAAACTTTGGGGTTGCCTTTGCTTGCTGGGATATGATTCACGGGACGCATCACTTCTCGCAGGCCCGTCGGTTAAACTACGGCCTCTCAGGTAATTTCGAATGCGACCGCAGGAAGCAAACGCTATCTCATCTGTTATCCGCGCCAGTCACCGCTGCGTACTGCCACTTAATTCATTTCACCCGCACAGCCGCCTCCAGTGTCGTCACTAAACACAGAAAGATTCCGGTATGGACAGGCCTAACATTGATCAATCAGGTTGTCAGGTTCAGGTCGTTTCAGTCTCAAAAATGATTCACGCGTTTGCGCTTTGCCTATCTAAGGTATTGATCCTAGCTGACGACGTTCGTACGTTTGTATCAAAATATTGGGGTCGGAATCGGGGTAGCGGTGCTTCGAACCAACGCTCGTCTTCGACCTCTCCGTCTACGTTCTGTTTTAGAACCAACTCACTCGACGTTAGGTGCACCAGACTTGATTGCCCGTCGGGAAGCCATAAATCTTAACAATGGAAAAAGACGTGTTAAACTCGCGTCCCTCTGGAGATGTGGCCGAGTGGCTGAAGGCGCTCCCCTGCTAAGGGAGTATAGGGTTTGTAGCCCTATCGAGGGTTCGAATCCCTCCGTCTCCGCCAGTTAACCGAATAAATGACAAAAAGGGAGTCAGTTGATGCGAATCGGATCCCCGAAAGAGGTAATGCCCGGTGAGGCACGCGTTGCCATGACGCCTGAATCCGCCGCGCAGTTACAAAAGCTGGGACATGAGTGTTTTATAGAGAGCGGCGCCGGGGTATTTGCTGGTTTCTCTGATACTGACTACCAAGCCGCCGGCGTAACGGTTGTTGATTCTGCCAAAAAATTATTTGACTCCGTTGACGTTATCGCCAAGGTGCGGCCACCTTTGGATACCGAAGTCAAAAGGATGAAGAAGGGCCAGACACTGGTCGGTTTCTTTGATCCTGCCGGTAATCAGTCACTACTCGAACTTGCTAAGGCCCGTCAAGCGAACGTCATCGCAATGGAGATGGTTCCGCGTATCTCGAGGGCTCAAAAGATGGACGCGCTGTCGTCGATGGCCAATATCGCAGGATACCGAGCGGTAATCGAGGCAGGTAACAACTTCGGGCGTTTCTTTACGGGACAGGTCACGGCGGCCGGTAAGGTCCCGCCGGCAAAAGTGTTGGTGGTCGGTGCCGGTGTCGCTGGGCTCGCCGCCATCGGTACTGCGCAATCACTGGGCGCCATAGTTCGGGCGTTTGACGTTCGACCCGAAGTCGCAGAGCAAATTGAGTCGATGGGTGCTGAGTTCCTTTTTCTCGATTTTGAGGATAATCAGGATGGCGCGTCGACGGGCGGCTACGCGGCCCCCTCAAGCCCTGAATTCCGTGAGAAGCAGCTCGCGCTCTTTCTGGAGCAGGCTCCTGAGGTCGATATCGTGATCACTACGGCCCTAATCCCGAACCGAGAGGCCCCTGAGTTGTGGACCAGAGAGATGGTTGCCGCAATGAAGTCGGGTTCAGTGATCGTTGACTTGGCGGCGGAAAAGGGCGGTAACTGCAAGCTGACCGTGGCCGATGAAAAAATCGCGACTGACAATGGCGTTACAATAATTGGGTACACCGATTTCCCAAGCCGGATGGCGGCTCAAGCTTCGACGCTTTACGCGACAAATATTCGTCACATGATCACAGACCTTACACCGAACAAGGACGGTAAGATTGTGCACGACATGGAGGACGACGTTATTCGTTCGTCAACGGTGACATTTTCGGGAGAGATCACCTTCCCACCGCCCCCACTAAAAGTGCAGGCGATTGCCTCAAAGGCCGCTCCGAGGGCCCAAGATAAGACACCCGAAGAGAAGGCAGAAGAACAGGCCGCAGCGATGGCAAAATCTGGGCGTCAGCAGACCCAGCTCTTGGTGGTCGGCGCGGTCCTGATGGGCTTGGTAGGGGTCTATGCGCCCGCGGACTTCATGCAACATTTTATCGTGTTCGTTTTGGCTGTGTTCGTCGGTTTCCAAGTGATATGGGGAGTGGCCCACTCGCTGCATACACCGCTGATGGCGATCACAAACGCGATCTCTGGGATCATTATCGTGGGAGCACTTTTACAGCTCGATGTGCAGAACTCGCTAGTCCAACTCCTGGCAGGTGTCTCGGTCTTGATTGCGACCATTAATATTGTCGGAGGCTTTATGGTGACACGACGCATGCTTCAGATGTTTAAGAAGTCATAGGCGGAGGGATTAAGAATGACAATCGGACTCCAAACAGCCGCCTACCTCTCCGCGACCGTTTTATTTATCCTAGCGCTTGGTGGTCTCTCGAACCAGGAAAAGGCCAAACGTGCTGTCTGGTACGGGATTATCGGCATGGCCATCGCGGTGGTGGCCACTATAGCTGACTCCAGTGTCAGTATTAGTGAACTGTTGATCGGTACAATCGTGATAGGTACCGTAATCGGTGTGATTGTCGCTTTGCGCGTCGAAATGACGGGAATGCCGCAACTGGTCGCGGCCCTTCACTCGTTTGTCGGCTTGGCAGCGGTTTTTATAGGCATCAATTCAGATCTCGACCCCCCGGAACTTGTGACGAACGCCCACCGGATCATTCACGAGGTGGAGGTATTTCTCGGCGTCTTTATAGGAGCCATCACATTCACGGGCTCAATCGTGGCGTACGGCAAGCTCGCCGGTAAGCTAGGTGGTAAGGCGCTCATCCTCCCGGGCCGACACTTATGGAATATCTTGATGGTCAGCGCCTCGTTGGTCTTTATGATTATGTACATGAACCACGCCGGATCCTGGACGCTCTATGTGATGACCATATTGGCCTTGATCATTGGTGCTCACCTTGTCCTGGCTATCGGTGGCGCTGACATGCCCGTCGTAGTCTCGATGCTGAACTCATATTCCGGCTGGGCCGCCGCGGCCACCGGTTTCTTGCTCGGAAACGATTTGCTGATCGTAACAGGTGCGTTGGTCGGTTCCTCCGGTGCAATCCTTTCCTACATCATGTGTAAGGCCATGAACCGCCACTTCCTTTCGGTGATACTTGGGGGTTTCGGAGACGCGTCCGGGCCTGCGATGGAAATTGAAGGTGAACAGATCGCGATTGATGTTGACGGTGTCGGGGCTGCCCTTGATGACGCGGATAGTGTAATCATCGTCCCTGGTTATGGCATGGCCGTCGCTCAAGCTCAACAATCGGTGAGTGAGCTGACGCGGCGTTTGCGGGCGAAGGGTAAAGAAGTTCGTTTTGCCATTCATCCTGTGGCGGGCCGGTTGCCCGGTCACATGAACGTGTTACTCGCGGAAGCAAAGGTTCCGTATGACATTGTTCTTGAGATGGACGAAATAAATGATGACTTTGCTTCGACAGACGTCGTGATTGTGATCGGATCTAACGATATCGTGAATCCGGCGGCGCAGGAGGATCCTAACTCACCGATCGCGGGAATGCCGGTGCTGGAGGTGTGGAACGCCAAGCAGGTAATCGTCTCTAAGCGTGGCCAAGGTACCGGTTACTCTGGCATCGAGAATCCTCTGTTCTATAAAGAGAATACGCGGATGTTTTACGGCGACGCGAAAGCGAGCCTTGACCAACTGCTGACCCAGATCAGCTAATCTTCGCTCATACAAAGCCCCAGACAAATTTTCGGGGCTTTTTTTTGTATGAAAGGACCCCAGATCTGCCCCCATGGGATATCAGAATCAATATAACGTAATGGGCGAGCCTTTAGAGCCTTGTTCGACGGATCCGTTGACGGGCTACTATCGCGACGGGTGTTGTAAGACTGACGAGTCAGACCGCGGTAGCCACGTGGTTTGCGCAGTGATGACATCGGAATTTCTAGAATTTTCATTAAACCGGGGGAATGACTTGGTAACTCCGCGGGCCGAGTATCAGTTTCCGGGTTTGAAGCCGGGTGATCGGTGGTGCGTTTGCGCTCTTCGTTGGGTTGAGGCCGTGCAAGCGGGCGTTGTGGCGCCCGTAGTTTTGGAGAGCACCCAAGAGAAGATCCTCGACCATGTTAGCTTGGAGACACTGGTTCACCACCAGTATCGTCAACAGGTCTAATTTCAAGTTGCTCATAAATAAAATCGGGTTCGTGAGTAGGTAAAACCTGATTTTTATTGGTTTTTGCAGAGGGGTCGTTGAACCTTAGCGACAAAAACTTTTGAAGATGTAATAAAGTGAGGTGTAGAGTCTAAATACTCATGTTGTCTTAGTGTTAGTTTGGTGGGGTTTATCTGAGCATGGTGATCCCGGGAGAGACGACCGAATTTGTTGAGAGAGTAAACATATGACGAGACGGAACGACACATGACCTCCTTGGACGCGCGGTTACGGTCTTTAGAGAATGGTCAATCGCACCAGCCTGCCTTGTCTGATTTGTTTATCGCGTTAGCCAACAAAGCTACTGATTTGAGCCGACTGATTTCTTGTGGTGGGGAGCTCGGTGACGCCGTCGGTGATCTTAACGCCGATGGTGATTCTCAAAAATCGCTCGATGTGATCGCTGATGCCAAATTCCTTGAGGCTGTCAAGGAAAGTGGTATGGCCGCTGCCTATGTTAGCGAAGAGCAGGAGGGTGCCATTATTCTTAATCGGGACGCTCCTCTGGTTGTGGCTATAGACCCGCTTGATGGGTCATCTAACATTGATGTCAACGTATCGATCGGCACCATTATTTCGGTCCTTCCGAACTCCGGTGTTGATCCTCACAAATCAGCCATGCAGCGGGGAGACCAACAACTGGCAGCCGCGTTCTTTGTGTATGGCCCGCAGACCACTTTATTTCTTACTACCGGGCAGGGAACAGACTTCTATCGAATGGATCCTGCGAGCGGGCTTTTTATTCTGGTTGAGTCTGGGATTAAAATTCCGGTAGAGACATCGGAGTACGCTATAAATGCTTCTAACGCCCGTCATTGGCTCGCTCCGGTTCAACGTTACTTGAGTGACATGCTTCTTGGCGCAGACGGGCCTAGAGACAGAGATTTTAATATGCGCTGGACCGCATCATTGGTCGCTGATGCCGCTCGCATTTTCAACCGTGGTGGCATTTTTCTCTATCCCCGCGATCGTCGATCAAAATATGAGAACGGACGTTTGCGGCTTATTTATGAGGCTAATCCGATATCCCTCTTGGTCGAGCAAGCAGGCGGCGCTGCGACTGACGGTGTTGATCGGATTCTTGGGAAGCAACCGACCTCTATCCACGAGCGGACTGCCTTGGTTTTTGGTTCCAAGACCGAGGTACGGTGGGTTGAAAGCTATGAATTAGAGTCACAGCAGGGGCTCGATCAGTCACCGTTATTCAGTAACCGGAATTTATTTCGTTCCTAAACGGATTTGGTAATCATGTCACAGAAACATCCAATTATTTCGATAACAGGCTCTTCCGGGGCAGGAACCAGCACGGTCCGTGACACTTTCGCTCAGATTTTTTTTCGTGAAAAAGTAAAGGCCGCGTTCATTGAGGGCGACGCATTCCACCGGTTTGACCGTGCCGAAATGGAGAGAAGGTTGGTTGAGGCTCAAGGGGATCCACTGAGTCATTTCTCTCACTTCGGTGCGGAAGCAAACGAGTTTGAGCTCTTGGAGGAGGTATTTCGAACCTATGGCGAGACTGGAACTGGCCGGACACGGACATACGTTCACAACGATGAACAGGCCGAGCAGTGGGATTGTTTGTCGGGGACCTTTACTGACTGGCGCTCGTTTGAAGAAGATACAGACTTATTGTTCTACGAGGGTCTCCATGGAGCGGTTGCCAATGATAAGGTCAACATCGCGCAGCACGCTGATCTAAAGGTCGGTGTCGTGCCCGTCATGAACCTTGAGTGGATTCAAAAACTACATCGTGACAAAGCAAAACGGGGCTACTCCATTGAAGCGGTAACGGATACTATCCTGCGCCGGATGCATGACTACGTGCACTACATTTGCCCGCAATTTACAATAACAGATATTAATTTTCAGCGGGTCCCTATCGTTGACACATCAAACCCGTTTATTGCTCGCTGGATTCCGACGGCGGATGAGTCGATGGTTGTGATTCGCTTTGCGAATCCGAGAGGGATTGATTTTCCTTATTTGTTGTCAATGATCCACGATAGTTTCATGTCGCGACCGAATTCGATTGTCATTCCCGGGGGGAAAATGGCGCTAGCGCTACAGTTGATATTGACTCCAATGATTTGGAGGCTGGCGTCTGAGTCCCGCCGCCTTAAAGGATGTGAATAGATACCATAACACGTAAAACATGCCAAAGAACGGCTGTTACCAACGCTTTATAAAGCGGCGGAAACCACTATAAAGGGAAATCATGGCCGAAATTAAAATAGCACCATCGGTCCTCGCGGCTGATTTTGGGCGGCTCGCCGAGGAGATTCGAGACATCGATCAGGCGGGATGTGATTGGATTCATCTTGATGTGATGGATGGGCACTTCGTACCAAATCTCACCTTCGGTCCTCCGATTATTCGCGCAGTCCGGGAGGCGAGCTCGAAGACGTTTGATGCGCACCTTATGGTTACCAACCCTGATAAGTTACTCAAGACCTATAAGGATGCGGGTGCTGACATAATTACCGTTCATGCCGAGGTGTGTAATCATCTAGACAGGACCCTTTCTCATATTAGGGATCTTGGTTGTAGGGCCGGGGTGTCCCTGAACCCGCACACGCCCGAAGAGTGTTTGCGTTATGTTTTGGATCGATTGGATCTTATTTTGGTTATGACTGTGAACCCAGGTTTTGGGGGCCAATCATTCATCCCGACCATGGTCGACAAGATTTCTCGGATCCGGGAGATGCTTGATGGACGTCACGTAGATATTGAGGTTGACGGAGGAATTACCCCAGATACGGCCCCGGCCGTGGTTGCAGCCGGTGCCACCGCGCTTGTTGCTGGATCAGCCGTCTTCAAGGGAGGTTCTGTTGCCTCTTATAAACAAAATATTGAAGCACTCCGATATTCGGTCAGGGACCTATAATGAAGGGTGGTCGAGATCTTCGTCTCTATAACTCTTCGCTAGCTACGGACCACGGTAGCTCTCCTTCTTTTTTACGCTATCTTTTTGAGCAGAGGTTAAAGACCTGCTTTTCGCTACGAGGCGTAGATGTGTTTACAGATAGCCCTGATCATTCATCGGCAATGAAGGGTCATTGATGCTGAAGGCGGTAATTTTTGATGTTGATGGCACACTGGCTGAGACCGAAGAGGTACATCGCGAGGCGTTCAACACCGTGTTTGAGCGGGTAGGCCTCGGATGGTATTGGTCTCCTGAGGAATACTGTGAATTATTGAAGGTGTTTGGCGGCAAGGAACGTATTCGTCATTTCGTTGAAACTGAATCGATTGACGGAATCAGTGATGAAGATATTCTGGAGCTGCATCGTCTGAAGACCTCTCTTTACGCGGAATTATTGCCACTAACAGCCAAGCTTCGTCCTGGTGTCGAGCGCCTCATTCAAGAATGTTTGTCGCGGTCTGTTCGGTTGGCGATTGCCACTACGACGACAGAATCAAATGTTGTTGCATTAGACCGGGCTGTTGGCGGATCACTGCGGCTTGATAATTTTGACGTGGTAGTCGGCGGTAATAAGGTACCGCAAAAGAAACCGGATCCCATGGTCTATCAGACTACTCTGCAGAAACTGGGTTTCGAACCCGCTGAAGCGATTGCGATTGAGGACGCGTCCGCCGGGGTTGAGGCGGCTCGCGGGGCAGGCCTCCGTTGTCTTGCGACTCCATCTTACTACACGACCGCGCATGACCTCTCGCAAGCGACTGCAGTTGTCGAAGATCTGACCAACCGAGGAGATGGGAATCCGGTCACCGTTGACTATCTTGAGATGCTGACAGACTAGATCCGATACCGAATGGCGCCTCGCACGATTCCTAGGACTTCGACATCGGCGTTGTTCAGGATAATCGGCTCCATTGAGTGGTTAGCGGGAATGAGTTTACGCCGTCCTGATCGAGTCTCAGCGTCTTGAGGGTGACCTCTCTATGGTTGATTCTGACTACCACCTTTTTGCCATTTTCAGCCAACTGGGATTATTCGATGATCACAACGTCACCATCAATAATATTGGCGTCCTTTATGGAGTCACTGCGGACACGCAGCGCGTAGGTATTTTTTCGGACCAGTTTTGAGGGGACGTCAATCTCCTCCTGCGAAAATATATCGATAGGATGCCCGCAAGCGACCTAGCCCACGATTGTAATGCGTTGGAAAGACTCCATTAACCCTCGGGCGGGGTCATCCGCGCTAAGTGGGTCTGATTGTTTTGACTGCGGTAGTAGGATCGCGACAATGCCAGACACCTATTTATAAATTTAGCTGGATATTTATACAGTACTGTGAAGCCGGTTGCCAATCTTTCCCATATTCCTTTTGTCGATGGACAGTTGTATTTCATTCCACTTGGGGGCTGCGGTGAAATTGGGATGAACCTCAACGTTTACCAGTGCGATGGTGAGTTCCTTCTTGTGGACGTCGGTATTACGTTTGGAGATGACTCGACACCTCCGGGTATTGATGTGATTTGTCCAGACATCTCGGCACTGAGGTCAGTGCGCGATCAGATTCGAGGGATCGTCATCACGCACGCCCATGAGGATCATGTTGGCGCGCTCCATTACCTGTGGAGTCAACTGAAGGCTCCTGTGTATTGCACCGCATTCGCGGCCTCGGTAGCCCGTAGAAAGCTCGGTGAGGCGGGTCTTCTGGAACAGGTGTCTCTGCATGAGGTGGCACCAGGCTCGCGTATGCAGATTGGTTGCTTTGACGTGGAGTGGGTGACCTTGACCCATTCTATTCCCGAGCCAAACGCACTCTTCATCAGGGCAGCCGGGCGCACTGTGTTTCATACCGGTGATTGGAAGCTGGATCCGCATCCAATCGAGGGAGATGACTACGACGACAAGCGGCTTCTTGCACTCGGTGATTCTGGTATCGAGTTTGTCGTCGGCGACTCGACGAATGCAAATATCGAAGGGTGGTCAGGGTCGGAAGCCGAGTGTCGGCAAGCATTGCTCGAGGTGATTGCGAAACAACCCAATCGCGTCGCGGTTACCTGTTTTTCATCAAACACCGCTCGTCTATCCAGTCTCGGTGATATCGCACGTCAGACTGGGCGACGCGTCACCGTCTTAGGCCGTAGCCTCTTTAATTATTTGCAGACCGCGAAAGCCACCGGTTATCTCCAAAGTTTTCCAGACCTCGTCCCGACCGAGGATCTTGACTACTTACCGCGGTCAGAGCAGCTTATCTTAGCGACAGGTTCACAGGGCGAGCCGAGAGCTGCGATGGCGCGACTCGCGAAGGGTGAGCATCAGGATTTATTGTTAGAGCCGGACGATACGGTCGTTTTTTCATCGAAAGTTATC
Organism: uncultured Gammaproteobacteria bacterium; assembly: GCA_913042205.1. Classification (GTDB taxonomy): domain Bacteria; phylum Pseudomonadota; class Gammaproteobacteria; order Pseudomonadales; family Litorivicinaceae; genus HIMB30. Next base: position 1,345 of record CAJWIY010000047.1, on the reverse strand, counting down.
CCCGGCAATGAGAAGAAACTGTATCGACTCTATGACCTGTTATCACAAAAAAATGTACGGGTCGTTACAGAAAACGATGCGGCGATCCATGTGTCTGGGCACCCCTGTCGCGATGAACTGCGTTGGATGTATCGGGCGTTGCGGCCAAAGTATGTGATTCCCGTACATGGCGAGGAGCGGCATATGTCGGCCCACGCCGGCCTAGCCACTGACGCTGGGTTGGGCGCGGCTCGTGTGACTAATGGTGATGTACTGGAACTAGATACCTCCGAACCATCTGTGATCGGACGGGTTCATACGGGCCGGCTAGGTCTATCTGGTTCGAGCCTCGTACCCTTGAGTGATCGGTCCCTCTCGGAGAGGCGGGCCTTAGCCGATGGCGGGCTGATGACACTCACCATCGTCCTCGACAAAAAAACACGCCTGGTAACGGAGCCGCAGGTCCAGTTTATCGGTGTCCCGTCGGGTGATATTGACCCGGAATCTTTGAATCGCGATTTGAGTCACGCGACCGAGGAAATCCTTCAGGAGATGAGTTCACGCACGTTGCAATCAGATGATAGTCTACGAGCTGCTCTGCAAAGAGAGTTGGGGGCGCTTGTTCGCCAGTGGCTCGGCGTGAAGCCGAAACAACTCGTGAATCTGGTAAGAATCTAATACAAGTTCCACCAATTAAATCCACCCGGGGTGGTTTATGGTTTCTGCCAGCGAAGATGGGTGGCGGTTCTGGTTCTTGATTTATGTTTGTGGGCTAAAGAGAGACAGTCACAGTCATTTACACTGCCTATGGCTTTAGCTTGTGGCAGAGAACGCAGGTTTGCAGATATGACGGGAAGCAATCGACGGGTGCCATCAAATAACGAGACTCACTGGGATGGGCGTTACGCCAGCACTGCTGACGCTGGCCTATCTTGGTCTGAGGGCCCCGGATCACTCTCCTTGGAGTGGATTCTTGAGGTGGCTCCTAAAGGATCCTCGATTGTTGATGTTGGGGCGGGGAGGTCATTGCTCCTGCCCGCTCTCCTCTCTAGAGATTACACTGACCTGACTCACGTCGATTGGGCTGAGTCTGCGTCCCTGTCACTCCAGAGATCCCTAGGATGTGAGGCCCCGAGAATTAAGTGGGTTGTTGGTGACCTATTAAAATGGGAGCCTGGGCAACCGATTGATCTGTGGCACGACAGGGCCGTTTTTCATTTCCAGATCGATTTGGAATCGATAAATAATTACCTTGAATCAGTTCACCGGAACGTGCGTCGAGGAGGGTATGTCCTAATCGCAACATTCCACTTAGATGGTCCAAAAAAATGCTCCGGTCTTCCGGTAAAGCGCTACGATGAATATT
>CAJWIY010000046.1 GCA_913042205.1 uncultured Gammaproteobacteria bacterium | reverse complement strand
TTGTCGATCCGGAATTGTCGTTATCGTCAGGCGCGATCAAAGGCTGGGACCGAAGGAGCATGTATTACTATCATCTTCTCAAATGTCTCGCCCGTCACTACGGATTTAGTCTCGATTCCGAGTGGCAGGATCTATCTGTAGAACATCAAAACAAAGTGTTATATGGCTCAGGCGAGGAATCGATCGATTTCAGTTATGTGTCTGATCGCGGTCGAGAAGTTAGCAAAAATCATTCATTTGAAGGTGTCATTCGAAATCTAGAGCGCCGATATAGAGAAACTGACAGTCAGTCTCAACGCGATGAGCTCGCCAAGCTAATGACACAAGCCCCTTGCCCTGACTGTGGCGGATCAAGACTTAATATCGCAGCGCGAAATGTATTTATCGATAAAGCTCGACTTCCAGACCTCGTCAAACTGCCAATTGGTGAGTGTTATCAATTCTTTGAAACTTTGGACTTACCTGGTCGACGCCAAGAAATTGCGGACAAAATTTTAAAGGAAATCCAAGCTCGCCTCGGTTTTCTAATCAATGTGGGCTTAGACTACCTATCGCTTGATCGAAGTGCGGAAACACTCTCAGGTGGCGAGGCCCAGCGTATACGTCTTGCCAGCCAGATTGGTGCTGGATTGGTAGGAGTAATGTATATTCTTGACGAACCGTCTATTGGCTTGCATCAACGCGATAACGAACGGCTCCTAAATACACTTTTCCATTTGCGGGATTTAGGTAATACGGTTATCGTCGTCGAGCACGATGAAGACGCGATAAGAAGTGCCGACTATCTTGTTGATATTGGTCCGGGCGCTGGCGTACATGGTGGACAAATCGTGGCTGCGGGTACACCCGTCGATGTTATGTCTCATGATCAATCCGTGACGGGACAATACCTCTCCGGTAAGAAACAAATTCCCGTTCCAGAAAGACGAGCCCCTAAGGGTGTTCATCAACTCACTCTCGAAGGATGTTCTGGGAACAATCTCCGGGATGTAACCCTTAATCTCCCGCTAGGACTGCTAACCTGCGTAACAGGTGTTTCTGGTTCCGGTAAATCAACTCTGATTAACCGAACGCTTTATCCACATGCCGCGAAAGTTTTAAACAAAGCGACCACACTAAAACCGGCTCAGTTTTCGCATTGCCATGGGATTCATGAGCTCGATAAGGTCGTTGATATTGATCAAAGTCCGATCGGAAGGACGCCACGATCAAATCCTGCAACCTATACAGGGCTTTTTACACCAATTCGAGAGATTTACGCGGAAACTCAAGAGGCACGTTCACGTGGGTACACTCCGGGGCGATTCTCGTTCAACGTTAAAGGTGGTCGGTGCGAGACTTGCCAGGGTGACGGCCTGATCAAAGTGGAAATGCATTTTCTCCCTGACATCTATGTTCCTTGTGATAACTGTAAAGGCCTCAGATACAACAGAGAGACTCTCGACATCCGATTCAAAGGGAAGTCGATTCATGACGTACTTCAGATGACAGTTGAAGATGCACGCGAATTCTTCGATGCAATTCCTACTCTTGCACGCAAGCTACAAACTCTAGTTGACGTAGGGCTGTCTTACTTAAAGCTGGGCCAGTCCGCAACTACACTATCAGGTGGTGAAGCGCAGCGTGTTAAGCTTGCACGTGAACTTTCAAAACGGGATACAGGACGAACACTCTATATTCTAGATGAACCAACTACTGGTCTGCACTTTGAGGATATTAAACAGCTATTAGCGGTGCTTCATCGGCTACGCGATCATGGTAATACAGTCGTTATTATCGAACACAATCTTGATGTTATAAAAACAGCAGACTGGGTTATCGATCTCGGTCCAGAGGGTGGTTCAGGTGGCGGACAGATTATTGCAGAAGGAACTCCTGAAGTGGTTGCATTGCATTCAGAATCGCACACAGGTCGTTTTCTCACACCCTTACTCGAGCGAAAAAAAAGCGCCTGAGGCGCTTTTGTTCTCCAGAAACCAGCTACCGCTAGACTAAATACACGTCTGTCATTCAGCGTCGACTATTTCCTGTGGGCGATCGACCAGCTCCACGATAGCCATCGGAGCAGCATCCCCAGCTCGGAAGCCGCACTTGAGTATCCGCATGTAACCACCGGGGCGCTCATTATAGCGGGGTCCTAGCTCCGCGAATAATTTACCAACGGCTGAATCATTGCGCAAACGACTGAAAGCTAAACGCCGATTCGCTACTGAATCGTTCTTTGCTAACGTGATTAATGGTTCAGCGACACGTCTCAGCTCTTTGGCTTTTGATAACGTAGTTTTGATAAATTCATGCTCAATTAAAGATGCAGTCATATTCGAGAACATCGCTTTGCGATGACTGCTCGTTCTATTCAGTTTTCTTCCGCTTTTCAAATGACGCATGATCTATTCTCACTTATCAATGACACCGTCTCTCGACGGGTCGGTCTAGTTTAGGCGCTTTCTTCGCGCGCAAATCCTGCTGGTGGCCAATTTTCAAGGCGTGACCCTAAAGATAATCCGCGTGACGCTAGTACGTCTTTAATCTCTGTTAAGGACTTCTTACCGAGATTAGGCGTCTTCAATAACTCCACCTCGGTCCGCTGGACAAGATCCCCGATGTAATAGATGTTTTCTGCTTTTAAGCAATTTGCCGAACGCACAGTCAGCTCGAGGTCGTCAACTGGACGTAAGAGAATCGGATCGATCTCATCTTTAGGCTTCTCGGGTTCGCCGGGCGGAAGCTTCTCCAGTTGAACAAATACGGATAACTGCTGTTGAAGGAGCGTGGCGGCCCTGCGGATCGCCTCTTCAGCATCCAAGGTTCCGTTAGTTTCAAGATCAATCACGAGCTTATCCAAGTCAGTGCGCTGTTCAACTCGTGCACTTTCAACCACGTAAGAGACCCTGCGAACGGGGCTGTAGGTAGCGTCCAACTGAAGAGCACCAATTGATCGAGTTTCTGTGTCTTCATCACGATCGCTCGCGGGCTCATAGCCGATGCCGAGTGCCACGGTCGCTTCTATTTGTAGCGATCCGCGCTCAGACACAGTCGCTATATGGCGTTCCGGATTTGCGATCTCAACGTTCTGAGGTAACTCGAAATCACCGGCAGTCACAATGCCCTCACCCGAATGATTTAACCTTATCGTTGCTATAGCATCACGGCCTTCCAGAGCGACGGCGACAGTCTTCAGGTTCAACAGAATTTCAATAACGTCTTCTTTAACACCCTCAATCTCCGAATACTCATGCGCCACACCATCGATTTTTACCTCGATGATCGCGCAACCCGGCATCGACGACAAAAGAATCCTACGTAATGCATTACCTAGTGTATGGCCGTAACCCCGCTCAAGAGGCTCAAGGACAATTTTTGAGCGTCCGGGAGCTACCTCCTGGACCTGAATCTGACGTGGTGTCAGCAGTTCCAATGACGACATACTGTCTCCTAACAAAGTGGTTTACTTCGAGTACAACTCGACTATCAGATTTTCGTTAATATCTTGTGACAGGTCCTGACGCTCCGGAAGCGCCTTAAACGTGCCCTCCATTTTTGATGAATCAACATCCATCCATGGCACATCGGCACGTTGCCCGGCTAACTCTAGAGCCGCGCGAATACGTAACTGTCCTCGCGCCTTCTCACGAACACTAACGATATCCCCGGGCTTGACTTGATAAGACGGGATATTTAGCACCTTACCGTTGACCATGATCGAACGATGGCTCACAACCTGACGCGCCTCCGCGCGAGTCGAACCAAACCCCATCCTGTAGACAACATTATCTAGACGGCATTCCAAAAGCTTGAGTAGGTTCTCGCCTGTTGATCCTCGGAGCCTCGATGCCTCTTTATAATAGTTACGAAACTGCCTCTCAAGTACGCCGTATATCCGGCGAACTTTTTGCTTTTCACGCAACTGCAGTCCATAGTCGGATAAACGACCACGTCCCGCACCGTGCATACCTGGTTTTGTCTCCAGATTACACTTCGAATCTATAGAACGTACGCCGCTCTTGAGAAACAGATCTGTTCCTTCGCGACGAGCTAATTTGCAAGTTGGTCCGATATAACGTGCCATTCCTCTACTACTCCTCAGACGCGCCGCTTTTTTGGCGGACGGCAGCCGTTATGGGGAATCGGCGTGACGTCAGTGATGTTGGTAACTTTAAGGCCCACGGCATTCAAAGCGCGGACAGCACTCTCACGACCCGGTCCCGGCCCTTTAACTTTGACGTCCACAGACTTCAGTCCAAACTCTTGTGCAGCCGTTGCGGCGCGCTCACTGGCTACCTGCGCAGCAAAAGGAGTCGACTTTCGTGACCCTCGGAAGCCAGATCCACCGGCAGTTGCCCATGATAGGGCATTACCTTGACGATCAGTTATCGTTATGATTGTGTTGTTAAATGAGGCGTGGATATGTACTACGCCCTCAACGACCTGCTTCTTTACCTTCTTGCGCGATGCGCTACGCTGTGTCGCCATCAGAGTTCCTTATTTGCGAATCGGCTTGCGGGGGCCCTTGCGAGTCCGCGCGTTTGTTTTGGTGCGCTGCCCGCGCACCGGCAGGCTGCGACGATGACGAATACCACGAAAACAGCCAAGATCCATCAACCGTTTGATATTCATTGAGACCTCTCGGCGAAGGTCTCCTTCTACGTCAAATTTGCCAACTTCGGTGCGAAGCATTTCTAACTGATCTTCAGACAAGGATGCGATCTTGGCAGATTCGTCAATGCCTGTCGCTTTGCAAATTGCCTTCGCGCGAGTTTGGCCGATCCCAAAAACATACTGCAATGAAATCACCGTGTGCTTGTTGTCTGGGATATTGACGCCCGCTATACGTGCCATTCCTAACTCTCCAAATTCATAAATCGGCAGGGCCCGATTCGCGAAAAATATAAGGCGCGAAATTCTATTGATTTCAACAGGAAATCACAACCCCTAATATAATTAACCTTGGCGCTGCTTGTGCCGAGGATCTGAACAAATCACACGCACTGACCCGTTTCGACGAATGATTCGACAATTTCGACAAACTTTTTTCACTGATGCGCGTACTTTCATTTCGATGCTCCCAATGTTCTATTACCGTAACAGGCCTCCTGAGCCGTATCCTTTCAAATTAGATTTTTTCATCAAGGACTCATACTGCCGACTCATCAAGTGAGATTGCACCTGTGACATGAAATCCATTACAACTACCACTACGATAAGTAATGACGTCCCGCCGAAGTAAAAGGGTGCGTTAAAACTGACCACCAAGCTTTGCGGGAGTAAAGAGACTGCCGCAATATATGAGGCACCCCAGAACGTAAGACGACTCATCACCTTATCAATATAGTTCGCTGATTGCTCCCCTGGCCGAATCCCCGGAATGAAGGCACCAGACTTCTTTAGATTGTCAGCCACATCTCGTGGATTGAACACTAACGCCGTGTAGAAGTAACAGAAAAATACTATCCCAACCGTGAATAACAGGTAGTACAACGGCTGGCCCGGCCCGAGCGCGAGACTTACGTCCTGTAACCATTCCATACCCTCACCCTGTCCAAACCATTGCCCAATTGAAGCAGGAAATAAGAGCAAGCTTGAAGCAAAAATCGGGGGAATTACACCTGCCATATTAATTTTCAAAGGTAAATGAGATTGTTGAGCTGCATAAACTTTATTGCCTTGCTGCCGGCGCGCATAGTTCACAGTAATACGTCGCTGAGCACGCTCCATAAATACCACGAACGCAACAACGCCGACCGCGATGATACCTATCGCGAGTAAACCCAAAATATTGAGATCACCCTGGCGCGCCGCCTCCGCTGATTGTCCAATTGCACCGGGAAGTCCCGCGACAATACCTGCAAAAATCAAAAGGCTGATGCCGTTACCAATACCTTTCTCTGTGACCTGCTCACCAAGCCACATTAGGAACACAGACCCCGAGACAAAAGTTATGACGGCAACAAAGTGGAAATGGAAATCTGACGCAAAGGCTACACCTTGACCAGCCAACCCCATGGCCACACCAATCGACTGGACAGTTGCGAGGAATACCGTTCCATAACGCGTATATTGAGTAATTTTTCGGCGTCCGGCTTCACCATCTTTTTTCAAGGCCTCAAGTGACGGGACAACTGCTGTAAGCAGCTGCATCACGATCGCCGCCGAGATATAGGGCATGATTCCAAGCGCAAATATCGACATCCGCTCCAATGCGCCACCAGAAAACATGTTGAAGAGGCTCAAAATAGTTCCTTGAGTCTGTTCAAACAGGTCTGCTAATCGATCCGGATTTATACCTGGAACAGGTATGTGCGCACCAATTCGATACACAACAACCGCAATCACTACGAAGCGAAGACGAGCCCAAAGCTCTGTCAATCCGCCCATTGATGCACCTGAAGCAGCCATTCTTAAACTTCGACCCTGCCGCCTGCGGCCTCAACTGCAGCCTGAGCACCTTTGGTGATTTTCAAGCCCTTAACAGTCATCGGTCTCGTAATTTCACCAGCAAGAATGATTTTCACGTCTTTAATGTTTCCAGCAATAAGACGTGCTTGGCGCAACGTTTCCATGGTGACCTCGTCACTTTGAATCTTATTCAATTCAGCAAGGCGAATTTCATCCCGAGAAAGACTCTTTCGTGATGTAAAACCAAACTTTGGAAGACGGCGCTGCAGAGGCATTTGACCACCTTCAAAACCCGGTTTCACCGAGCCACCTGAGCGCGACTTCAAACCTTTATGACCGCGACCACCTGTCTTACCAATGCCAGAACCGATTCCACGACCAACGCGCTTTTTGTCTGTGCGTGAGCCCGCGGCTGGAGATAATCCATTCAAACGCATTACGCTTCTCCCTCAACGCGCAAGAGGTAATTGACCTTGTTTATCATTCCTCTAACGCTAGGTGTATCCTCAACTTCGACTGTCTGATGCATTCGCCTCAAGCCAAGACCCTGCACACACAACTTGTGCTTTGGATTTTGACGGATTGGACTGCGCACCAGCGTCACTTTCAACATTTTCTCTTTCGCCATGTGTGTATTCCCTAGCCGAGGATTTCTTCGACCGACTTGCCACGACGCGCCGCAACATCTTCAGGCGATTGCATCTCAGCCAAGGCTTTGATTGTTGCACGAACTACGTTTGCAGGATTCGTAGAGCCGTAACATTTTGCTAGTACATTCTGGATGCCCGCGATCTCGAGAACCGCTCGCATCGCACCGCCAGCAATTACACCGGTACCCTGTGATGCCGGCTGCATGTAAACCTTTGCAGAACCATGGGTCGCCTTAATAGGATATTGAATAGTATCGCCATCAAGTTTCACCGACACCATGTTGCGACGAGCCGCCTCCATTGCCTTTTGAATCGCTGCAGGGACTTCGCGCGCCTTCCCTCTACCGTATCCGACTTTACCGTTTCCATCGCCCACAACAGTCAGAGCTGTGAAGCTGAAAATGCGACCACCTTTAACGACTTTGGCGACTCGATTTACCTGAACCAGCTTTTCTTGCAGTTCACCCTGCTGCTGTACTTCTACCTTTGCGTTCATCGGATCCTCTTAAAACTCAAGTCCACTTTCACGAGCCGCGTCCGCCAAAGCTTTAACGCGGCCGTGATAACGGAAACCGGAGCGGTCGAAAGCAACCGCCTGAATACCCTTCTCTTTCGCACGTTCAGCAATACGCTTACCAACTTCAGCAGCTGCTGAAACGTTTCCACCGTTTGCCTTGCGAAGGTCCTTGTCTAGTGTCGATGCTGTGCAGATCACATTGGACCCATCGCCATTAATAATCTGAGCATAAATATGGCGTGGTGTACGGTGTACACACAGACGATTCGAGTTAAGCTCGCGCATTTTCGCTCGTGCACGGCGAGCCCGACGCAACCGTGATTTCTTCTTGTCTATCATTTCGGCTCCTTACTTTTTCTTCGCTTCTTTACGACGCACATATTCATCTGAATAACGAACGCCTTTGCCTTTGTATGGCTCCGGTGGACGGAAAGCACGAATCTCTGCGGCAACCTGTCCGAGTAGCTGCTTGTCAGCCGACTTCAACGTAATCTCAGTTTGGCTAGGTGTTTCTGCGGTCACACCATGTGGAAGCTTATATACGACTGGGTGTGAGAACCCGAGCGTCAAATTCACGTTAGAACCTTGTACTTGAGCACGGTAACCAACGCCAATGAGGGTTAGCTTTTTTTCAAATCCGTCTGCGACACCGGTAACCATATTGTTAATAATGGCGCGAGCTGTACCAGCCTGTGCCCAACCATCAGCAGCACCTTCGCGGGGTTCAAACATCAACGCATTTTCACCCTGACTTACAGCGACGGCCTCATTCAATGAGATCGATAGTGAGCCATTCTTTCCTTTCACCGTTACATTCTGACCAACAATGTTGACATCAACACCTGATGGTAATTCGATCGGGGCTTTTGCAATGCGAGACATCAACGACTCCTTAAAATACCGTACAAAGCACTTCGCCGCCGATTCCGGCTTTGCGCGCTTCGCGATCAGTCATCAAACCCTTAGAGGTCGAAATGATTGCGACTCCAAGACCGCCCTGAACCTTAGGCAGGGTCTCTTTACCTTCATAACGACGCAAACCGGGGCGACTTGAACGTTTTATTTCACGAATAACTGGACGGCCTTCGTAATAACGAAGATCAACGGTTAATATTGACTTTACCCCCGCTTCATCAACCTTATACGCAGCCAAAAATCCTTCGTCAGCGAGCACCCTGGCGAGCGCAACTTTCTGTTTAGAAGAAGGCATAGAGACCACAGTCTTACCAGCCATTTGTCCGTTGCGGATGCGAGTGAACATATCCGCCAAAGTATCTTGCATGCTCATTTTCTAACTCACTCCTTACCAGCTAGCCTTCTTCAACCCCGGAACTTCACCGCGCATCATTATTTCACGCAGTTTAATCCGGGAAAGGCCAAACTTTCGGTAAACCGCATGCGGACGGCCAGTCACACGGCACCGACGCTGTAATCTCACCGCTGAGGAATCGCGCGGCATTTTCTGCAGTTTTCGCTGCGCTTCCCACACTTCTTCATCTGTTGCTTTTGAATTTGCGATGGTCGCCTTTAATTCTGCTCGCTTTGCCGCAAACCGAGCTACGGTTTTTTGACGCTTTAACTCGCGCTCTTTCATTGATTTTTTAGCCACCTATCGCCCCTTAGTTCCGGAATGGGAAGCTAAACGCCTTCAAAAGCGCCTTACCTTCCTCATCAGTTTGAGCAGATGTAGTAATCGTGATATCGAGACCGCGCAGTGCATCCACTTTGTCGTAATCAATTTCAGGAAACATAATCTGCTCGCGCACACCCATTGAGTAATTACCTCGACCATCGAACGCCTTCCCATTCAAACCGCGAAAATCACGAATCCGCGGTATTGAAATTGCTATCAACCGGTCCAAAAATTCCCACATATGCTCACCACGCAGCGTAACCTTGCACCCAATTGGCCAGCCATCACGAATTTTGAAGCCCGCGATTGACTTACGCGCTTTGGTCACTACAGGCTTCTGACCCGCGATAGCTGTCATGTCCCTAACTGCATTTTCAATCTGCTTCTTATCTGCAACCGCTTCACCGACACCCATATTTAAGGTGATCTTCTTAACACGCGGCACTTGCATCACATTTTTGTACGCAAACTCCGTCAGAAGTTTAGGTACCACCTTCTCTTTGTAGACTTGTTGTAGTCTCGCCATGGCTTATCTCTTGCTCCTAGGCGCAGGGGCTTATGCCCCAACTTCCTTGCCAGTGGATTTAAACACCCTTACCTTGGTGCCGTCCTCGTTTAAAAGAAAACCGACGCGTTCCGCTTTATTACTCTCCGGATTTAAGAGGGCTACGTTAGAAATATGAACCGGTGCTTCTTTCTCAACGATACCGCCTTGCTTACCGAGCGTCGGATTTGGCTTCGTGTGCTTTTTGATCAGATTCACTCCTGATACTAAAACACGATTATCTGGACGCACCTGCAACACTTTACCGCGACGCCCTTTGTCTTTACCCGCTATCACGACGACCTCGTCGTCACGACGAATTTTTGCTGCCATCGGACCCCCCTTACAGTACTTCAGGCGCGAGTGAGACGATCTTCATAAACTTCTCACTACGTAATTCGCGGGTGACTGGTCCAAAAATACGGGTACCAATCGGCGCGAGGTTAGTGTTTAAAAGCACGGCCGCATTACCATCAAACTTAATCAAGGAACCATCCTGACGACGCACTCCGCTTCGGGTACGAACAACTACCGCGGTCATGACTTGACCTTTCTTCACTTTACCGCGAGGAATCGCCTCTTTCACGGTCACTTTAATGATGTCGCCGATCCGGGCGTAACGACGCTTCGAACCACCGAGCACCTTGATACACATCACTTTACGCGCACCCGAATTATCGGCTACCTCAAGCATACTCTCGGCTTGAATCATGATTCCCCTCCGTTAAACCTGAATTGCCCGCTCTGTGATTTCAATGAGACGGTACGCTTTCGACTTCGACAGCGGCCGACATTCTGAGATGGTGACTGTGTCACCAATCTTGCACTCATTGTTTTCATCGTGAGCCGCGATCTTAGACGAGCGTTTAACGTATTTACCGTACAGTGGATGCTTCTCAAAGCGCTCTATCAAAACACTGATGGTCTTATCACCCTTATTTGAGACGACCTTCCCACTCAACGTGCGAACTGCTTTCGCCGTATCATTCATAAGGCGACCTCCTTCTGAGTAATAACAGTCTTAATACGTGCAATATCACGACGGATTTGTCCCAACAGGTGAATCTGTGCAAGCTGACCCGTGGCTTTCGCCATGTTAAGATTGAATTGTTCGCGACGTAGCACTAACAATTCTTCCTTAAGGTCAGCAACACTTTTTTCTCGTAAATCTGCTGCTTTCATTACATTACTGTCCGACTAACAAAGGTGGTTTTGAATGGGAGCTTAGCGGCCGCAAGTGTGAACGCTTCGCGCGCAATTTCTTCAGGCACACCCTCTATTTCGTACAACACGCGGCCTGGCTGGATTTGGCATACCCAATATTCAACTGAACCCTTCCCCTTACCCTGGCGCACTTCCAACGGCTTCTGGGTAATTGGCTTATCAGGAAACACCCGAATCCATAACTTACCGCCACGTTTAACACGACGGGTGATCGTTCGACGCCCTGCCTCAATCTGACGAGCAGTCATGCGACCACGACCAGTGGCTTTTAAGGCAAACTCACCGAAGCTCACCTTGGATCCGCGCTGCGCAAGCCCACGGTTACGGCTTTTTTGCATTTTACGGAACTTGGTCCGTTTCGGTTGCAACATGATCTTCTTTCCTTATCGAGCCGCTTTCGAACGGGCTTGCTCGCGACCAGCACGGACTGACTCAATTCCACCGAGGATCTCACCCTTGAAGATCCAAACCTTGATACCAATCACCCCATACGTAGTATGCGCCTCGTAGGTCGCGTAATCGATGTCGGCCCTCAGTGTGTGCAATGGAACACGACCCTCGCGATACCACTCAGTCCGAGCTATTTCAGCACCACCCAAACGGCCTGAAACCTGAACTCTTATTCCCTCGGCTCCAGCACGCATAGCATTCTGCACCGCGCGTTTCATTGCACGTCGGAACATTACCCGACGCTCCAATTGGCCAGCAATATTTTGCGCGACCAAGCGTGCATCCAATTCTGGTTTCCGGATCTCTTCTATATTGATTTGGACCGGGATTTCCATCATCTGTGTCAGTTCTTTTCGAAGCGACTCAACGTCCTCTCCCTTCTTTCCAATCACGATCCCCGGTCGGGCTGTTTGGAGAGTCACGCGTGCGTTCTGCGCTGGTCTTTCGATTAAGATTTTAGAAATTTGAGCATTTTTAAGTTTCGCTTCAAGGAACTCCCGCACCTTAATGTCGTCAAATAACTTATCTGCATAGTCGCCGCGCTCGGCATACCAAACCGACGAGTGATCCTTAGTAATCCCGAGGCGAATGCCGGTCGGGTGAACTTTCTGACCCATAATGCTCCTCCTCAGGCCTCTCCGACTTTGACGGTGATATGACAGGTCCGCTTAAAAATTCGATCTGCGCGACCCTTTGCACGCGGACGAATTCGTTTCATCGTCATCCCTTCATCAACAAATACTGTCGTCACTTTCAAATCATCAACATCAGCACCTTCGTTGTGCTCTGCATTCGCAATTGCACTCTCAAGAATTTTCTTAACAATATGTGCTGCTTTCTTCGTCGAGAAACTCAGCGTATTCAGAGCCTCCTCGACGTGCTTACCGCGGATTTGGTCCGCGACCAAACGTGCCTTTTGCGCAGAAAGTCGAGCACCTTTTAAACGAGCTTGCACTTCATTCATAGCTTCACCTAACCCTTAACGCCTCGACTTCTTATCAGCGACATGACCGCGGTAGTTGCGCGTTACCGCAAACTCACCCAACTTGTGACCAACCATATCCTCGTTGATCAGAACCGGAACATGTTGCTTCCCGTTATGAACGGCTATGGTTAATCCCACCATATTTGGAAGAATCATCGAACGACGCGACCAAGTCTTTATCGGACGACGATCATTTGCCTCAGCAGCCGCTTCAACCTTCTTAAGAAGGTGGAGATCGACAAATGGGCCCTTTTTTAATGAACGTGGCATCTAGCTCTCTCCTTACTTACCGCGACGACGTACGATCATCTTGTCGGTACGCTTATTTTTGCGAGTCTTGTAGCCCTTGGTTGGCGTACCCCATGGAGACACCGGATGACGCCCCCCCGACGTACGTCCTTCACCGCCCCCATGTGGGTGATCAACTGGATTCATCACAACGCCACGAACAGTCGGTCGGACGCCTCGCCAACGCTTTGCGCCAGCCTTACCGAGTTGACGCAGGCTGTGCTCACCGTTTGAGACCTCTCCCAGCGTCGCACGGCATTCCGCAAGTACTTTACGCATCTCGCCTGAACGCAAGCGCAAAGTTGCATGACGCCCTTCACGAGCAACCAGTTGAACCGAAGCACCAGCTGAACGAGCAATCTGTGCGCCCTTGCCTGGCCTCAATTCAACGCAGTGGATAACTGAACCAACAGGTATGTTTCGGAGGGGGAGACAACTACCAATTTTAATTGGCGAATCCTCACCAGAACGAACCGCATCACCAGCCTGCATCCCTTTCGGCGCGATAATGTAACGACGCTCGCCATCTGCGTATAACACCAGTGCGATGTGCGCTGAACGATTTGGATCATACTCCAAGCGCTCAACTTTGCCTGCAATTCCGTCTTTATTCCGCCTGAAATCTATGATCCGATAATGTTGCTTGTGACCGCCGCCGATATGGCGAGTGGTAATACGGCCGGCGTTATTACGACCACCCGACTTCGATTTCTTTTCCAACAAAGGCGCGTAGGGAGCTCCTTTATGCAGCTCTGAATTTACAATCTTGACCATGTGACGACGTCCGGCCGACGTTGGTTTACATTTTACGATTGCCATTACTTCCGCCTCATTCGCTCGCTGCAAAGGAAATTTCTTGACCTTCACCCAGTGTCACGTAGGCCTTGCGCGTATCACTACGCTTACCGATGCCACGAGCTGTTCGCTTAGCCTTTCCTTTGAGATTTACAACATTAACCTTGGTAACAGAGACTTCGAACAAGGCTTCAATGGCCGCTTTGATCTCAGGCTTCGTCGCATCAGGGGCTACTTTAAATACATACTGATTGCTCTGGTCAGCAACGATCGTGGCTTTTTCGGACACGTGAGGTCCTATCAGAATAGTAAAGATACGTTCCTGATTCATGCCAACTGCTCCTCGATCGCCTTCAGTGCATCAACAGTTACCAACACCTTCTCGAAAGAGATAAGGCTCACTGGGTCAGTAGCGTCCGAATCACGAACGTCAACATGCGGGAGATTGCGAGCAGACAGATACAAGGCATCGGATACCTCACCAGCAACTATCAGCACGTTAGATAAGTTCATAGCACTCAACTTTTCAGCAAGGGCTTTAGTTTTCGGTGCATCGATACTGAGGTCATCTGTTACAACCAAACGACCCTGACGAACCAATTCGCTCCAGATACTCTGCATCGCAGCGCGATACATCTTCTTGTTCACTTTTTGCGAGAAATCTTGTGGCTTTGCCGCAAATGCTACGCCACCGGAACGCCAGATAGGAGAGCGTGTGGTACCCGCTCTCGCGCGACCAGTTCCCTTCTGTCGCCACGGTTTTCTACCTCCCCCAGCGACTTCCGAGCGTGTTTTTTGGCCACGCGTACCCTGACGCGCTCCGGCGAGATATGCGGTTACCACCTGATGGATCAACGCTTCGTTGAATTCACGACCAAACGTTTGGTCAGAGACTTCTACCGTGCCACCCGCTACTAGATTCAATTCCATCTTTGGCCCCCTCAAGCCTTCGCAGCAGGCTTGATGATTACATCCATTCCATTTGCACCGGGAACGGAACCCTTCACCAAGATCAGGCCTTTTTCTTCGTCAATACGAACAACCTCTAAGCCCTGCACAGTAACGCGCTCGGCACCCATGTGGCCCGCCATCTTCTTTCCTTTGAAGACACGGCCAGGTGTTTGGCAATTACCGATAGACCCTGGGGCGCGATGAGATAGAGAATTACCATGCGTCGCGTCCTGCATCCGGAAGTTCCAGCGCTTTACAGCACCAGCAAACCCTTTACCCTTCGACTGACCCGAAACATCGACAATTTGGCCGGCTTCAAACTGATCAACAGAAATTTCGGTGCCGACCACTAACTCTCCAAGGTCTTTAACGCGGAACTCCCAAAGACCGCGGCCCATACGCATTTCCGATTTTGCTAGATGGCCTTTAATCGGTAGCGAAACGCGATGTTGTGCCCTACGTTCGCCTACAGTTACCTGAATAGCTTGATAACCGTCTTTCTCAACGGTTTTCACCTGACTCACCCGGTTCGGTTCTACTTGAACAACCGTGACAGGAACTGACACGCCTTCTTCAGTGAACACTCGGGTCATACCGGTCTTACGACCGACAACTCCAATTGTCATCTCGACTTCCTCTCTGCCTGCACAGGGGGCTTAACCCGCTATGGCCACAGTAAGTTATACAAACAGACCGCTTGTCACCGGGGTGAGCGGATTTTTAACACCCCTGCTCTCGATCAACCCAAGCTGATCTGAACATCAACACCGGCTGCAAGGTCGAGTTTCATCAATGCATCAACTGTTTTATCAGTTGGCTCAACAATATCGATCATGCGCTTGTGTGTGCGTAATTCGTACTGATCGCGTGCGTCCTTATTCACGTGAGGCGAAACAAGAACCGTGTAGCGCTCAATTCGAGTCGGCAAGGGTATCGGACCACGAACCTGCGCCCCGGTACGCTTGGCAGTGTCAACAATATCCTGAGTCGATACGTCGATCAGGCGATGGTCAAAAGCCTTCAGCCGAATTCGAATTTTTTGGCTCTGTACTGCCACTTGGCAACTCCCATCAAAATCTGCCCACCAACAGCAGACAGTCAAAAACAAGGTGCGGCATTGTATGTGCCCTACCGTACCGAGTCAACAGCCAACTCTAAAATAAAAAAGCCCCGCTCAAGCGGGGCTTATTGATTGGCATATCGCCATAAACATTAGTCAAGAATTT
>CAJWIY010000045.1 GCA_913042205.1 uncultured Gammaproteobacteria bacterium | reverse complement strand
GAGCCGCGCCCGCTGTAGTTAATATTTACACGACAACTATTGTCGAAACGCGAGCCCACCCCTTAGCAAGAGACCCTATTTTTAGGAATTTTTTTAACCTGCCTAGTGAGCCGCATCGTGAACGATTGGAAGCTAGCCTTGGATCTGGCGTCATAGTATCTAGCAACGGATACATTCTCACCAATCACCACGTCATTGCTGGCGCCGATGACATTGTAGTTGAACTGAAAGATGGTCGAGCCTCAAAAGCATTGGTGGTCGGAACTGATCCCGATACTGATATTGCCGTTCTAAAAATTGAAATGGGCGATCTGCCTAAACTAATCCTTACAACGTCACCGGGCAAAGTAGGCGACCTTGTGTTTGCAATCGGCAACCCATTCGGTGTTGGCCAAACCGTGACTATGGGTATTCTAAGTGCTAAGGGACGTAATCAGGTGGGCGTTACAAATTATGAAAACTTCATCCAGACTGATGCCGCCATAAATCCGGGTAATTCCGGGGGAGCGCTTATTAACATGCGCGGCGAGTTAATTGGTATTAATACAGCCATTTTCACGCGGAGTGGCGGGTCCAATGGCATCGGGTTTGCGATTCCAGCTTCGATTGCTACCGCTATCATGCGAGAGCTTATCGACCACGGCCAGGTGGTTCGTGGTTGGATTGGCGTGGAAACGCAACCGCTCACTGATGAATTGGCACGTTCCTTTGGAGTGAATAAGAACGCTGGCGTATTAATTTCTGGTGTTTATCGCAAAGGGCCAGCAGCAGATGCTAATATTTTTCCGGGAGATATCTTGACACATATGAACGGTGAAAAGGTCGCCGATGGTCGCGCCGCCATGAATCAAGTCGCTGATTTGGAGCCTGGTACAGACGTATCTGTCAGCCTGCTACGAGACGGCAAATCAGTGGACCGTATTATTCGTATTGGTCAGAGGCCTAGTTCAGCAACTAATTGATCAATCGCGCTTAACAGTGTGTCTACCTCTTCAGACGAACCAACTGTAATACGCAATGTATCCTTCAACCGCGGATGAGATCCATCTAGGCATTTGATGAGAATATTTCGCAATTTTAGAGCCTCGAATATAAATCGTGCCTGATCAATCGGACACTTTATCAATACAAAATTTGCTTCAGACGGCCATACGTTAAACCCACGCTTCTCCAATTCGCGGATTAGTTTCGTGCGTTCCTTTCGGACACGAAAACTCTGTTCCTCAAGAACCGGAGCGTGCTCTAACGCGAATTGAACCGCGGTCTGCGAAAGTGTATTGATATTGTATGGCAGGCGCATTTTGTCAAACTCAGATATCCACGCTGGATGCCCAACCAGCATCCCGAACCGACTTCCAGCGAGGCCAACTTTCGATAGAGTTCTCATCACTAGGACGTTTGGATACGCAACCGCCCAATCTAAAAAATCTGCATCTGTGAATGCTGTATACGCTTCATCAATAACAACCAGAGCCTTCGTCGATTCGACAATCTTTGCCAATCGCTCACGCGAGAACAAATTCCCAGTTGGGTTATTCGGCTGCGGAATGAATATTAGCGCGGGATCATTTTCATGCAAGAAGGCAAGCCATCTATCAAGATCAATGTCAAACGCAGCGTCTAAAGGAAGAGCCTCGAAAGTTACGGAATATTGATTAGCAAGCGCACCAAACATTACAAAACTCGGATCAGGAGCACACACACTCCGCCCAGAACCAATCAAACTAGAAATTAAGAGTGCGATAATTTCATCTGAACCATTCCCAAACAAAATATCCAAAGATTCAGGGATCTTCATCCACTGCCTTAAAGGGGCCCTCACATTAATGGCGTACGGGTCTGGATAGCGATTCAAACTACAATTGGCCAACCGCTGCGCGTATTGCGTCCGTAAATAGGAGGGCCACACAAAAGGATTCTCCATCGCATCCAGCTTGATCATTCCTGTCGCATCTTGAACCTGATAAGCGGCTCCTTGTCGCACACGCTCAGGGATCAAGACTTGTATCAATTCCTCACGCGTCACGACGATACTCGGCTGAACGGGCGTGCGCGGTCAGCCCCTCTGAACGCGCTAGCGTTGAGGCTATGTCTGCTATCGTTTTCGATCCTTCTTTAGAACAAAAAATCACTGAAGATCGCTTAATAAAATCATAGACCCCCAACGGTGACGCGAAACGCGCAGTCCCTGATGTCGGCAAGACATGATTCGGACCCGCACAGTAGTCTCCAAGCGATTCCGGTGTAAAACGCCCCATAAAAATAGCACCAGCATTCTGAATTGCCGGCAGCATAGTCTCAGGATCATCGACACATAACTCCAGGTGCTCGGGCGCAACTCGATTAACAACGGCTATTGCATCTGCACGATTGAGTGCCTCGATAAAAATACATCGGTTATTGATTGATTTCGCAATAATCGAGGCCCGTTCGAGTGTTGGAAGCAATCGGTTCATTGATTCTTGAACCTTATCAGCGAACGATTGATCGCAGTGCACGAAGATTGGCTGCGCATCTTCATCGTGTTCGGCTTGACTAAATAGATCCATCGCGACCCAATCCGGATCCATAGGCGGTTCCACATAGACCAATATCTCAGAGGGTCCTGCAATCATGTCGATACCCACCTTACCAAAGACTTGTTTCTTGGCGTTCGCAACCCAAGAATTTCCTGGCCCAACAATCTTATCGACAGGTAAAACAGTATCAGTTCCATGAGCAAGAGCTGCCACCGCCTGAGCACCGCCTATAGTTACAACCCGATCAACTTTCGCAAGATAGGCTGCCGCCAATACGATAGGATTTAATTCACCCTTTGGAGCAGGCACGACCATTTGTATAAGAGGAACACCAGCAACTTTAGCTGGGATTGCATTCATCAGTACAGATGATGGATAGGTAGCCTTACCACCCGGCACATAAAGACCAACTCGACTCATCGGTCGAACTTCCTGTCCAAGCAAAATTCCATTATCTTTTTCAGGCAGACGCCAACTAGCCTCTTTCTGCGCTTCATGGAACGCCCAAATACGATCGCGTGCAGTACTCAAAGCTATTTTCAGCGAGCCAGACAACTCTCGAAAAGCGTCTTCCAAAGCCGGTGCATCTAAAACGAGATCCGACGCTCTATCGACGTAATTTTCATCAAGCTCTCGCGTCAAACGAAGAAGTGCCTCATCACCCTCAGAACGCACAGCTTCGATTATTTCAGCGACACGTGTTTGACGAGAGATATCACTCACGGATTCCCAAGCTGTCAATTCAGCGAGACGTGCCTCGAAATCAGCATCGGTTGTTTTTAGCACGACCGGTTTAACTTGCATCTCGACTCTTAGCCCATTTGTTCAATTTTTCAATCATTGGAAATATGTGCTGGTGGCGGGTCTTCATCGCAACCCGAGAAACTATCAATCGAGCACTCGAATAATCGATCAAATCACGTGGCTCAAGCCCATTAGCCTTCAACGTATTACCTGTGTCTACCACATCAACAATAACATCGACTAGACCAACGAGAGGAGCCAACTCCATCGCACCATAGAGTTTAATCGGATCAATTTGGCGCCCCTGCGACGCGAAATACCGACGCGCAACATTGACATACTTCGTCGCCACTCGGATCCGACCCATCGCCGGCAGCTCAATACCCTTTTTCATGGCCGTCATCAGTCGACACTTAGACAGCTGTAAATCAACCGGTTCACACAACATATCAGAACCATACTCCAGCAGAACATCCTTGCCAGCAATACCCAAATGCGCACCACCCCGCTCCACATACGGTGGAACATCGGCTGCTCGTAAAACTAGAAGCTTAACTCCTGGATGCTCGGTCTCGAACATCAACTTACGGCTACCCGTCAATGACTCAGTTGGTTCAATTCCAAGCTCTGTAAGAAGTGGTACTGTCTCGTCTAGTAGACGACCCCTCGCGAGAGCAAAGATAAGGGGCTGATTCATAATCGCACTCTCTCGATATCTGCGCCGAGCCGGCGCAGTTTTTCTTCGATTCTTTCATACCCACGATCAATGTGATAAACACGATCGACTATGGTTTGGCCCTCGGCGACAAGGCCGGCGATCACAAGTGATGCCGATGCCCTTAAATCAGTACTCATCACTGGAGCGCCCTTGAGCTGATTTACGCCTACAGTGCTTGCAGTCGAGCCATACAGATCGATTTCTGCACCCATCCGCTGCATCTCAGGTATGTGCATCATACGGTTTTCAAAAATTGTCTCGGTCACCCGGCCAGATCCCTCAGCAACCGAGTTTAGTGCTACAAACTGCGCCTGCATATCAGTCGCAAAACCCGGATATTCTACAGTGGTAATATCTACGGCCTTAGCGCGGTTCCCTCGCATGTCGAGTGAAACAGTCGTCTCACTTCGTTCTATGTGAGCCCCAGCTTCTTCAAGCTTCAACAATGTCGCATCCATGTGCTTAGGCTCAACTTCAATCAAGGTACATGAACCAGTGGTCGCGGCTGCCGCAACCAAAAATGTTCCCGCCTCAATTCGATCAGGTATGATCCGGTGACGGCCGCCCTGTAGTGCGTTCACCCCTTCTATTCGAAGTGTATCTGTCCCGATACCATCTATCTTCGCACCTAACGCAACAAGGCAATCCGCAAGATTGGTGACCTCAGGCTCCCGCGCCGCGTTTTCTATGATTGATTCACCCTTCGCGAGAACAGCTGCCATTAAGACGTTCTCCGTACCTGTCACGGTAATTTTTTCGAAGAGCACCTTTCCACCTACCAATCCACCAGGCGCACGTCCTTTGATGTAACCATCTGTTACCTCAAACTCAACACCCAATCGCTCGAGTGCCTTGACATGTAAGTTGACTGGTCGCATTCCAATCGCACAGCCACCGGGTAAGGACACCTCAGCCTTATGAGCCCTCGCGAGGAGTGGTCCCAATACAACAATACTAGCCCTCATCGTTCTTACAAGATCATAGGGAGCGATGACTGAATTCAAAGTTGATGCGTCCAGCTCTACGGAGCCGGTGTCATCGAGCAAGACTTCAACGCCCATCCGTCCAAGCAGTTGAAGCATGGTCGTTACATCATTTAAGTGCGGCAAATTCTCGAACCGTACTTTCCCGGGCACCATCAAGGCGGCAGCCAAAATCGGTAAAGCCGCATTTTTAGCTCCACTTACCCTGACTTCACCACTGAGGGCGCGCCCACCGCGAATTAAAAACCGATCCATGATTTAGATACCCAGATCCTCGCGCGCACTTTTTTCGTCAGGCGTCAACGTCGTTACCGTGATCGCGTGGAGTGTTCCTGCAGCAATCTCATCAGCGATCAATCGAAGAACAGCTTGTTGACGCTTAACCCGAGTCATAGATTCAAAATCCCCGCTTACCGCTTCAATCTGAAAGTTACGACCCTCGCCTTGCACTGAAAACGTCCAGCCCGTATTTTTTGATTCCAGTAATGCATTGACTTCAGTGGCCAGCATGAGATTCTCCTGTTTCAATGCAGGTGACCCCACCGAGCTCGGCGAGCGTCTTGAAAGTAGGATTCAATCCGATCAATGTTAGATTTCGACCAGACTTGCGTGCCGATTGCCACCAAAAAACTAATACGGCTAAATGGGCACTCGATGCTTGCGTCCAAGCGCTAACATCAATCGTGGACTCACCCTGCTCGATAGCTGAAATACCGATCGTTTTAAGCTCTGTCCAAGATCTTTCGTAACTCTCAGAGTCAACAGTAAACACGACTAGTTCGCGCCCACAGATTCGAATGTCCAAGAGTCGATCGCACCAGAAACACTTCCAGAAGATTTGACTAGGTCTGCGAACTGATTTCTCAATGTAAGGCCAAGATTAATACCTGAAATCACGACGTTTTCAACCATCCAGCCCCTAGCCTCCGCGAAGCCCATCGCAAACTGGATCGGCAATGGCTCGCGCCCCGGTGCCTCCAGCCGAGCATCAACCATCGCACGCCCTGGCTTTAAAATGACGCCCTCATCTGGCAAAACCAATTGTTCGCCGCCGTAGGCAGCCAAACCGCGCGCGTACGCATCCACCAAGCTCATCTCCAAACGGTCAGTGAAACGATCTGTCTCGGCGTCTGTCGCTTGGCGCGCAAATCGGCCCATAACTCGAAGAGCAATAACCCGATCATTAATTAAAGGAGCGAATTGTTCTGAAATCCTTACGACCAGTTCCTCTTCTGACAGTTGTCCTTCATTAAATTTGGACACATCTGTATAAAACGTATCCCGTGCAATTTTTAATGGCCCCACAACTGCCTTGGGATCGCTATCGGCCCAGGCACTAATGGAAACCAAAAAAGTTAGGCAGACTGCAAACCAAAACTTCATTTTTCACTACTCATATTCAGCAGAAACTTACCAATCAATTCCTCGAGGATAACCGCCGATTGCGTATCATAAATAACATCTCCATCAGCGAGGTTATTCGGACCTCCGCCGGTCATGAGGCCGATATATTTTTCGCCCAACAAACCCCCTGTCAATATCGACGCAGACGTATCTTCTGAAAATTGCGAAAAACTCTGACTAATTTCCATATCAACAATGGCCCCAGCTGTTTTCTCATCATACCGTATTCCAACTACACGCCCGACGGTCACGCCAGCTGCACTTACTTTCGCCCGAGTTGTCAACCCTGCCACATTATCGAAACGAGCACTCAATCGGTAGGCCCCAGAATCGCTACTCTGGGTCAGTCCGCTCACTTCTAGTGCCAGAAATGCGAGGCATAGTGCCCCAAGCAAAACGAACACACCTACACTAAGTTCTGTGCCACGCGAATACACCTAAATCTCCCCAAACATTATTGCGGTCAGAAAAAAATCCAAACCAAGCACTGCAAGCGACGCGTGCACCACTGTTTTGGTTGTCGCTCTCGATATTCCTTCTGACGTCGGAACTAAATCATAGCCCTGATAAACCGCAATCCAGGTAACAACTACGGCAAATACTACCGACTTAATGATTCCGTTCAATACATCGTCTGAAAACTCAACGGACGCCTGCATGTTAGCCCAAAATGAACCAGAATCGACACCGAGCCAACTCACGCCTACAAGTGCTCCGCCAAGACACCCAACGCTCACAAATATGAGTGACAGTATCGGCAGACTGATAACACCAGCCCAGAATCGTGGAGCAACGACTCGCCGGAGTGGATCAACACCAATCATTTCTAAGCTGGCCAATTGCTCTGTAGCCTTCATCAGTCCGATTTCGGCCGTCAATGCCGAACCAGCCCGGCCCGCGAACAATAAAGCCGTAACCACAGGGCCTAATTCTCGTGTCAGCGACAAGGCAACCATCTGTCCCAAAGCCTGTTCACTACCATAATCCGCTAAGATCGTATAACCCTGAAGGCCCAAGACCATCCCAATAAATAGACCGCTAACTATAATAATGCTAAGTGATAAAACACCAACGACGTAAACCTGATCAATCGTTAGACGCCAATGCACACCGACGTTGGATCGTCCAGTAATTGCCTGTATCAAAATGAGCGTAGCACGACCAAGATTTGACAAGTGCGACAAGGTCGACCTACCAACACCAGTAATCCACTCAACCATCACAACGCATCCTCAATCGGAGATGCTGGAAAATGAAAATGAACTGGTCCATCAGGCCTCCCATGGAGGAACTGTTGCACGAGCGAATCTTCAGATAACCGCATATCTTGAGGAGATCCTTCAAATGCGACGCGAGTATTTGCGATCATAATTACGTGATCAGCGATTGATAGCGTCTCCTGCAAATCATGGGAAACGACCACCGATGTGAGGCCAAGCGCTTGGTTCAATCGCTTCACCAAAGATAATAATACACCGAGGCCAATGGGATCTTGGCCAACAAATGGTTCATCATACATGATCATTTCGGGATCCAAGGCGATAGCTCGTGCTAGTGCGACGCGACGCTGCATACCACCAGAGAGTTCTGAAGGGATTAGGTCTAAAGCGCCGCGTAGACCGACCGCCTCGAGTTTCATCGAGACCACAAGCCGAATAAGTTCGTCATCGAGATCGGTATGGACCCTCAGCGGAAATGCTACATTCTCAAATACACTCAACTCAGTAAAGAGAGCACCTGATTGGAATAACATTCCCATCCGTCTACGCAGGTCGAATAGTGCCTTCCGCTTCAGTAACCGCACTGAGAGCCCATCAACAGAAATATTCCCAGCGTCAGGGTTTAGCTGGCCACTAATCAAACGCAATAATGTTGTTTTTCCAGTTCCCGAGGGACCGACGATTGCCGTTATTTTTCCGCGTGGGACAGATGCTGTCAGTCCGTCATAGATCACTCGCTGATCGCGACGAAAAACAACATTATTAATCTCCACAAAAGCTGGCGCAGTCAAAATTTATTCGATTCGCTCAATTCCGCTAATTAACTTTGAGTGTAGCAGAGCTTAGCCGCAACATGTTTAATGTCGTCTCAAAGATGGGGATCGTTATATGTTTTGGGCAGCTGTTGCCGTTATTGGGGGTATCGCACTGGCCGTTCTAAGTGCTGACAAATTCGTTGAGGGCGCTGCAAACCTCGCATCACGGCTCGGTATGAGCAATTTGCTGATTGGTCTTACAATTATTTCGATTGGCACGTCTGCACCCGAACTATTAGTCTCAGCAGTCGCAGCTTTTAACGGTAGCCCGAGCCTCGCGCTAGGAAACGCACTAGGGTCAAACATAACAAACATAGCTCTGGTTTTAGGAGCCACAGCTTGTATTTTACCGCTGATAGCTCCTCGTCAATCGGTGAAAAACCAACTTCCATTACTTTTGCTAATTTCAGTAGTCATTTTCGCATTAGCCTATCGCGGGACATTCGACCTGCTTTCTGGTTCACTTTTGTTAGCTGCACTTCCCGCGGTTCTCTATTATTTGTCGAAAGACGAAGCAGCTAGTGAAGAAAATTTAGAGATTCATTCAATTTCTCTCAGTTTTTCGATCGTTCTTACCCTTGGTGGGCTCACCGTTTTACTGGGCAGTTCGGAGGTATTAGTTTGGGGCGCCGTTGAAATCGCCCGTTTTTTTAAAGTGTCAGAGTTAGTGATCGGCCTAACAATTGTTGCCATTGGCACCTCGCTACCAGAATTGGCAGCATCCGTTGCCGCCGCACTGAAGAATAAAACGGACATGGCGTTCGGAACTGTTATTGGCTCGAACATCTTCAATTCGCTTGGTGTCATTGGGATTGCGTCTATAATTTCGCCATTTGCGATAGAGCCTGAAGTATTGCAACGCGATCTTCCATGGACACTTGGGCTAACGCTGCTTTTGTATCTACTAGCGAGGTTCTCAGCGCGCAGAACGTTCCCACGTTCTTACGGAATACTTTTGCTTCTTCTATACGTAAGCTATCTTTGGCATATTTCTTTAACGACCATGCCGAATCAATGAGTTTTATCGAATCAGCCAAACGCACCATCCAACTAGAATCGCAAGCAGTCTCTCAGCTGACAGATCAACTGTCGGATAACTTTAACCGTGCCTGCGAGATATGTCTCGCTTGTCAGGGACGCATCGTTGTCACGGGGATGGGTAAATCAGGCCATATTGGTAGTAAAATCGCTGCAACTCTCGCATCAACAGGAACCCCTGCTTTTTTTATGCATCCAGCCGAGGCGTCGCATGGTGATCTCGGAATGCTGACGTCCAACGACGTGGTTCTCGCACTTTCTAATAGCGGTCATTCATCGGAAATCGTTATGCTTCTCCCTCTGATTCAAAGGATTGGCACATTATTAATCAGCATAACGAGGGATCCGAGCTCAACACTTGGCCAAGCGTCCGACGCGCATCTTCTTGTCTCTGTGACCGAAGAGGCATGCCCGCTGAATCTCGCACCAACTTCAAGTACCACAGCAGCTCTTGTAATGGGTGATGCTCTCGCGATAGCGCTGCTTGAGGCTAAGGGATTTTCGCATGAGGATTTTGCCTTCAGTCATCCGAGCGGAGCACTCGGAAGGAAGCTTCTTTTGAAGGTCGAGGATATTATGCACTCTGGGGAGGCACTCCCCACAGTCACAGACGAGACATTATTGCCGGAGGCATTGTTAGAGATGACCGCAAAGCGGCTCGGTTTTACGACAGTGCTTAACAAAAAAAACGAACTTGTTGGGGTATTTTCCGATGGTGACTTACGGCGTGCCATAGAAGGCGGGTGCGACCTTCGAGGCCAAAGAATCCGGGATATAATGACCCAAGGGGGCGCGACCATTAATCAGGGCACTCTCGCAGCGATGGCAGCTCGCGTCATGCAAGAAAAACGAATCAATGCTCTCGTAGTCTTGAATCACGGGCGACCTGTGGGTGTTCTGAATATGCACGATTTATTGCAGGCAGGTATTTTGTGAGCGCGCAGACAGTTCGATTAATGGCATTCGATGTTGATGGCGTATTTACGGACGGATCTCTTTACTATAGCGCAGATGGTGATTCACTTAAGGTATTTAATATTCATGATGGGCTAGGTTTAAAACTCTTGCAGAAAGCAGGGATTCAAACTGCCATTATTACGGGTAGAGCGTCCCCGATGGTAAAGCAGCGTTTCACAGAACTTGACGTCGATTTTGTAATTCAAAATCGCGAAGACAAGGGACAAGCTCTGGGGGAGTTAGCAGAAAAGCTGAATTTCGAGCAAGAAGATTTAGGCTATATGGGAGATGATTTCCCTGACCTTGCAACGCTGGAAGTGGCAGACTTTTTCGCCAGCGTGCCTAACGCGCCATATCTAGTTCAGGAAGAAGCAGCTTTTGTAACAAAGTCGTTGGGTGGTCATGGTGCGGTCCGCGAACTATGCGAGTTTTTGCTCAAAGCACAAGGATTTGATACTTTGAAACTTTATCAAAAGGAATCCGTGTGAGCGGATTCGGACGCCTTTTTTTTACTGCCTTGGGAAGTGTGGCTCTTTTTATTGGGTTGTCTGAGCCGACAAATAAGACCAGCGTTGATCAGACATTAAAAGAAATTACTGACCAACGGCCAGATGCATTCATGCAAGGCTTCAGTCAGCGTAAGTTCGATAGACATGGCCGACTAGAAACAACTCTCACTGCAACAAGCCTGCTGGATTTTGGGGGTCGAGCTAACGCGAAACTTATCAATCCCAAACTTCGGCTCGAACGGCAGCCCGCGACCTGGCTCATCGAGGGCGAACGCGGTGAACTCAATCCTGATCGAAATGAAGTATTCCTCTCCAAAAACGTCGTCGCAGATCGTCTCGAAAACGGGAAAAATTCCTGGCACCTTAGCGGAGAGACCCTGAAGTGGGACCAAAAGACAGATCTTGTAACTTCAACGACCCGAACAACGCTTAGACAAGGTTCTATAAATAGTGTCGGTAATGAACTTGTGATTGACCTCAATACTAACGAATACCGGCTCGGAGAAAATGTGAGGACAAAATGGCGAAGCGCTACTTCATCGGATTAATTTTACTGATCGCAAAGTTGGTCTTCGCATTACCTGAAGACCGTGGTGAGCCGATTGAGATCGTAGCTGATAACGCTGTAATCAATGAAAAACAAAATCAAGCTAAATATTCTGGCGCAGTGGTTGTCACACAGGGGACATTGAAGATTGAAGGTGACGTTGTGAATCTGAAAACCAACGAGAATGGTGAAGTAGAAACTGTGGTGGCAAAAGGTAAACCTGCTCGCTTTGAAAACATGAGGAGACAAATAGATAAAAAACCAGCAAGAGGCGAGGCTCAGAAGATTTACTATACTTACGAGACTAACCGCATCGTGCTAACTGGGGAAGCGATCATAACTTCTGAAGAGTCTGCTTTTTCAGGATCTGAGATCATCTATGATTTAGCTTCCGGAAAGGTAATCGCTTCCGGTAACAAATCGCAACGCGTCAATATGACTATGCAGCCAAGGAATAAATGAAAAAACTCATTGCCCAACATCTGAAGAAATCCTACAAAGGAAGAGAAGTTGTTTCCGATCTTTCGATGATAGTGAGCGCTGGTGAAATTGTCGGTCTTCTTGGACCAAACGGTGCAGGAAAAACCACTAGTTTTTATATGATTGTGGGTCTAATAAAACAAGATGCTGGAAAGATTACGATTGGTGACCATGACATCTCCCAAACTCCAATGCATGGCAGGGCAAAAGCAGGTCTCGGTTACTTACCTCAGGAAGCTTCAGTATTCAGAAAACTTAGCGTCTCTGATAACTTAATGGCAATTCTTGAACTGAGATCTGATTTGTCAAAAAATGGTCGACAACGCGAACGCGAACGCCTATTGGATGAATTCCATCTTGGGCACCTGTCCTCATCAAAGGGCATGGCATTATCCGGTGGTGAAAGAAGGCGCGTTGAGATTGCCCGCGCACTGTGCTCCAACCCTAAATTCATGTTACTCGACGAACCCTTCGCTGGCGTTGATCCAATATCAGTTACAGATATCCAAAATATTATTCGCCATCTGGCGGCGCGAGGCATTGGTGTGCTAATTACAGATCATAATGTGCGAGAAACCTTAGGTATCTGTAATCGCGGGTATATTGTGAACGTGGGACGAGTCATTGCAGAGGGTCCTCCTGCGACACTGCTCACAAACACAGATGTTCGCCAAGTCTATCTTGGCGAACAATTTAAAATGACACTTCCTGAATGAAGCAAGCACTTCAACTGAAAGTCGGACAAAGTCTGACTATGACCCCTCAACTGCAGCAGGCAATCAAACTTCTGCAGATGTCATCACTCGATCTGCAACAAGAAATCACACGAGTACTCGAAGAAAATCCACTCCTCGAGCGGGAAGACGAAATCGAACAGGGTTCAGAATCCAGTGAAATCTCGAAATCAGAGCAAGAAACTCCTGTTGATTCAATTGAAGTTGCGATTGAGACCGATTGGTCAGATACCAACCATTTCGACCTCAATCGTCCGATGACCCGAACGGCTTCAGATGATGAGTATGATAGTTTTGAAAATCGCACCTCCGAGAATCTTACCCTCGCTGACCATCTCCTTTGGCAACTCAATCTGATGCCGCTGACAGAACGTGACATGCTAATCGCTCGAGTTTTGGTTGATTCTATTAATAGCGATGGATTTTTAGATGCTGATCTTGATGAAATCACTAAAGCTCTCGCTGAAGAACTCGAGGATTTGGAACATGACGAGGTCGAGTGCGTTTTACATCAAATCCAAAGTTTAGATCCTGTGGGAATTGGTGCCCGAGGGATTGCCGAATCATTAAAAATTCAATTGGCTGCGCTCGGTCTACTCGGTGGAGACGTCTCACTGCCACTAAAACTCGTTGAAAATCATTTAGAGTTGCTGACTAAAAAAGATCGGCCTGGTCTGAAACGTCTACTGAATTGTAGCGACGAGGAACTTGACGCAGCTTTCGAACTGATTCGCTCTCTAGACCCAAAACCGGGTAGTCATATTGGTGTTAGTGATCCAGAATATGTGACTCCAGATCTCATTGTTCGCCGAAGTGCGGAAGGCTGGGTAGTTGAACTAAATCCTGACGCATTACCGCGAGTAGGGATAAACCAGACTTATCAGAATTTCATTAAATCCGGTGATAAAAGCGAAACCAATGATTATTTGAAGAGTCAACTACAAGAGGCTCGCTGGTTCGTCAAAAGTCTCAAGTCCAGAGCAGAAACGTTATTGAAAGTAGGTACTTGTATTGTTGAAGAACAAATCGAATTTTTCGAAAAAGGACCAGTCGCAATGAAGCCAATGGTTTTGGCGGATATAGCTGACCGAGTGGAAATGCATGAATCGACAATATCACGAGTTACCACACAGAAATATATGTATACACCTCGCGGTACACTCGAACTCAAATACTTCTTTTCGAGTCACGTTGGAACCGATGGCGGCGGCGAAGCGTCGTCAACCGCAATAAAAGAGCACATCAAAGAATTGATCAACCATGAAAATCCGAAAAAACCATTATCCGATAACAAGCTCAGTCAAATGCTTTCGGAGCGCGGGTTCAAAGTCGCCAGACGCACCATCGCAAAATATCGCGAAATGCTTGGTATCAGCGGATCAAGCGAACGTAAACAGTTGTTTTAGGCTTTCCGCATGTCCGAAAAAAGAGCATAGTAAAACTGGATAAAGTTTTACCCGGATTTGTCAAAAGGAAATAGTTATGCAGATCAGTATTAGTGGGCACCAACTTGACGTTACAGATGCACTCAAATCCTATGTGACAGAAAAATTGGATCGCATTGAACGCCATGCGGAACACATCACAAAGGTTGAAATCACTCTTACTATCGAAAAGCAACGGCGGAAAGCAGAGGGTAACGTTCACGTAGCCGGTGCAGATGTGCATGCATCTGCTGAGCATGAAGACATGTATGCTGCGATCGATGCGATGGCAGACAAGTTAGATCGCCAGCTAGTAAAACATCGCGAAAAAACCATTAGCCGAATGCAAGGACACTAAAAGCATCATACAATTGTAACGAGTCTTGAACATCCTTTTAGTCTCAAAAAGAGATACCAAATGCAGCTTTCTAATATCATTACGCCTGATCGCATCCTGTCGAGCCTTGACGGTGCGAGTAAAAAGCGTGTCCTAGAACTGACCGCAGAATTCATCGCTGAAGAAAGCCAAATAGATTCTGAGGAGATTTATCAAGGTCTCATTGACCGAGAACGTTTGGGGTCGACTGGAATCGGTTACGGTGTGGCGATTCCCCACTGTCGCGTCACCTCATTAGGTGACGACGAAACACGAGGATATCTCATTCAACTCAATCAAGGAGTCGACTTTGATTCGATCGATGGTCAAAATGTTGAATTATTGTTCGTACTCTTGGTTCCTGAATCGACGAATCAAGTCCATTTAAATCTCCTGGCCCAACTTGCCGACTGCTTTAGTAATGATCAGTTCAGACGTGATTTACAATTGGCGACCGATTCAGATGAACTCTTCAAAATCGCCCGGCGGGCGTTTCAAACGGCAGAAGCCTGATGCATTTGCTGATCGTTTCAGGTAGATCTGGAGCCGGTAAGTCCTCCGCTCTCGGCGCCCTAGAAGATCTTGATTTTTATTGTGTTGATAACTTACCAGTTACGCTGTTGCGTGATACTGTTTCTACCCTTCTGACCGTAGCACCGGGACGTAATTTAGCAGTCTCAATCGACATTCGTACACTAGGACAGCCGGCAGATGTACCATCATTGATGAAGTCACTCGCGAAAGAGGTCAATCGCTTAGATGTGGTTTTCATTGATGCAATTGACGAATCATTAGCCCGACGGTTCAGTGAAACCAGACGGCTTCATCCACTCTCCACGGGTATTGAACGGACGCACTTATCGAATGCGTTGCAAAGAGAAAGTGAGCGTCTTGAACCCATTCAACAAATCGCAACATACAAGATTGATAGCTCAGGACTGTCGATTCATGCGCTGAGAAGCCAAATTCGGGAGCTGGTTGCGGGCGATAAGGCAACACAATTAATCCTGAAACTGCAATCATTCGGCTTCAAACGCGGCGTTCCAACAGACTCCGACACTGTATTTGACGCCCGCTCTCTCCCCAACCCCCATTGGGAACACGAGCTACGCCCATTGACAGGGCAAGATCAGCAAATCAAAGACTATCTCTCTCAATTTCCGGAGACCTTTGAACTGCTGGATGAAATCGAGGCGCATGTCAGACGATGGGTACCTCGTCATACTGAGTCAGGTCGCCAGTATTTCACCCTGTCGATCGGATGCACGGGCGGCCAACATCGTAGCGTATTTCTCACCGAGGCACTCACGCAACGTCTCACTGATCTCGATCTTGATAGGCAGGTTGTTCATCGCGAGCTATCATCTGGCCAATAGAGGAAGCCTCACCGATGATTACTACTTCTGTCACCGTCAGAAATTTATTGGGTCTGCATGCAAGAGCGGCCAATGTTCTTGCACAACAGGCTT
>CAJWIY010000044.1 GCA_913042205.1 uncultured Gammaproteobacteria bacterium | reverse complement strand
ACTACAGCGGGCGCGGCTCGATCTACGGCGCTAGCATAACTGACCGGTCCTTCGGCATGGATTTGGCTGATGACAGAACTCGAATCTACAATATTAAGCTCGACTCCGCGCGTTCGGCCGGTGAGTTCTGGAAATTCGCGAATGATAAGAAGGGCGATCAAAATCCCTGTGATGACAGGCCAGAAAATTCGCGTTATCTGTTGTAGCATAAAGCGTCCTGAATAGAGAATTTGTATGCCTAGTTTACACACACTGCTCGAAAGGCTCGATGGTTGGATGCAACCGAGCTTGTTTAAAGACCACGCCCCAAATGGTTTACAAGTTGAAGGACGCGATTTGGTTTCCCGATTGGCGCTTGGTGTCACGGCCTCAGCAGATGTGATCGATCAATCGGTCGCTTGGGGAGCAGATGCTTTGTTAGTTCATCACGGATATTTTTGGAAGCGAGAATCACCAGTCTTAACCGGTATCAAAGGCCAGCGGATTAGAAAATTGATACAGAATCAGATTTCATTACTAGCTTATCACCTGCCATTAGATTGTCATCCTGAGTTCGGAAACAACAAAACATTACTCGATCAACTGGGCCTTGATCGTGGCAAGCCTATAGAAGGCGAAAATGGGCTTTTGTGGTCAATACTTTTGGGACCAGATCAAACAATTGATTTGCTTGCTGAACGTGTAGCCGAACGATTGGATAGAGACCCGCTGGTGATTGAGTCGTCGAGAGCAAATAAAGATATTAGGCATCTAATCGTATGTACTGGCGGCGCACAGGATTATTTAATCAAGGCGCATATGTATGGCGCTGATGTGTATTTGTCTGGGGAAATATCAGAGCGTACAACTCATGAAGCACGTGAACTAGGTGTGCACTATATCGCAGCAGGCCATCACGCTACCGAACGATACGGTGTTCAGGCGCTTGGCGAAAAGATACGTCGCGAACTTGGTGTGGAAGTGTGTTTTTTCGATGATAACAACCCAGCCTGATCAAAGGAGCTGACCGCGAGAATCCGCGTAATCACGAGGAGGTTTAAGCGAATCTGTATCATCCATATCTTCCGAAATTTCGAGACGGGTTTCTCCACGAAGTTCAGCAGCGAGCGCTGACTGATGGTCAGCGAGCTCAATAAGTGCTTGCTGAGTCTCGGAAAGATGCTGTTCTACATCATTCAATAGTCCTTGATGTCTGGCTTCAGCCAATGTTTTTTCCCGCTCCACATTTGGTGGTGCCACCGCGATTGTTTTTGGTCGTCTCAAGAACCAGCCAGCAAAACCGCCTGCGGCAAAAGTCAGGATGAGTGACCCCAGTGTAAGTACATTTAATTCCACGTATGAACCTCCTTTTTGTTAGTGTACGGAGTTTGAGTTGTTTGAGCGAGCAGTTAGACTGCGTTTTCGAGAGGAAGCCATGAAAGTACCGCTCATCCGATTCATTGAAGGACCGGCAGGTCTGACTGAAACCGCAGCATTTTTGTGCGATTTAAACAAGCCTATGCCCTCTCAAGCGTTGTTGTTGTTGCATCCACATCCGCTGCATGGGGGCACCATGGGAAATAAGGTAATTACAACAATCGCTAGAGTGGCTCGTGATAATGGGCTAGCGACCGTCGCATTTAATTTCAGAGGCGCGGGCCGAAGTGTTGGAAAATGGGATCATGGTGATGGCGAACTTCAAGATGCAGTGGCTGTTGCATCCCTTATGATTACGCAAGGTGTGACTAAACTTTGTTTGGCAGGTTTTTCATTCGGCGGTTCAATCGCAGCACGTTTGGTAGTACCACTCAAGAAAAGTCATCCTGATTGTGAGGTGATTGACCTGCTTCAGGTTGCGCCAGCTGTTGAGAATTTTCCAATTGACCCTGAGTTGGTTGTAGATGTGCCCTGTAAAGTAATCTTCAATAGTGATGATGAGGTCGTTAGCCCGCAAGCGATCGCCGACTATGCCGACATCGTTGGTGCTTCAGTCATTCGATCTGAATCGGGTGGACATTTTTTTCATGGGGAGCTTACGCGACTGAAAGTTGCAGTTACGTCGCATTATCAGTGCCGAGGATTGGTATGAGTCGTGCCCCCGCTTCTCGCGTATATGACGACTTAATTGATAGTGGAAAAGCCAGTCCTGATTCAAGTCAGCGCGATGCTCTTCAGCGACTGGATCATCTAGCCGATCAGTTGACTCTGCGGAAAGTATGGAGTGGTGGGCGGAAAAGTCTCTTTCGACGGCAATCGTGGGAGCGTCCTGAAAAAGGTCTTTATCTTTGGGGAGGGGTGGGTCGCGGTAAAACCTTTCTCATGGACTTGTTTGCAGACTCATTACCTGAAGGAACAGCCATTCGATTACACTTTCATCGCTTTATGAATAAAGTTCATAAACGCTTGAGAGAGTTACAGGGTAACGAGAATCCACTAGAGATGGTTGCTGATGAATTGGCACACAGGGGAAAAGTGTTGTGTCTGGATGAGTGTTTCGTTTCAGATATCACCGACGCGATGGTCTTGGGTACTGTATTTGATGCCTTGTTTAGGCGGGGTATGGCGCTCGTGACTACGAGCAACATAGAGCCACGAAATTTATATGAAGGTGGATTACAGCGAGATCGATTCATGCCGGCGATCTCGCTAATTGAGAGACACTGCGAAATCTTTAATCTTGATTCTGGAACGAATTATCGCTTACGAACCTTAAAGCATAAGAAACTCTACCATAGCCCGTTTGATGGGTACGCTACCGACGCTATCTGGAATTCGATATTAGCTTTGGTGCCAGAAGCCACGATGACTGAGGGGGCGTTTGTTACGATTAACCGCAGGCAACTTGCCGTTAGATTTGTTGCTGAAGATGTCGTCTGGTTTGATTTTGATGTTGTTTGCGGGCTGGGACGGGCGGCGCCTGACTACATCGAAATTGCAAAGCTGTATCACACAGTGGCTATCGCTGGAGTTCCTCGATTATCTGAGGCGTGCGATGATCTGGCGAGGCGTTTTTTGCATCTTGTCGACGAGTTTTATGATCGATCAGTAAATTTGCTTTTAGCGGCTGATGTCGCCATCGAAGATCTTTATGTAACAGGCCGGTTAGCATTTGAGATGGATCGGTGTCGTTCGAGATTACTTGAAATGCAATCAGTGGAATATTTGGAGCGACCGCATCGACCGCATTGATAAAAGAATGTTGCGGAAAACAACATCCGTATCTATAATCCGCGCCTCATCTGAATATGAATGGTCCCTAAGGCAGAAGTTGAATATGAAGACTGTTAGCGCAAAAGCAGCAACCGTGCAACGGGGTTGGTATGTGATAGACGCCGACGGACATACACTCGGCCGTTTAGCGACTGAAATTGCTCGCCGCTTGCGTGGTAAGCACAAGACAGATTATACCCCGCACGTAGATACGGGAGACTATATAGTCGTGGTGAACGCGGATAAAGTAAAAGTTACCGGACGGAAAGCATCGGATAAAATTTATTACAGACATACAGGATATCCAGGTGGGTTAAAAGAAGCGAGCTTCACTCAGATGATCGAACGATCGCCAGAGAAGGTGATTGAGCACGCGGTTAAAGGCATGTTGCCGCGGAGCTCGCTTGGACGTGCAATGTATCGGAAGCTCAAGGTCTATGCGGGTCAGGATCATCCACATGACGCGCAGCAACCTGAAACTCTGACTCTGTCATAGGAATTAGATATGGCTAAGACACAGAATTATGGAACGGGCCGCAGAAAGACATCAACCGCTCGAGTTTTTTTGCGTTCTGGTTCGGGGCTAATAGAGGTTAATGGCAAGGCATTAGACGATTATTTCGGTCGACAGACATCTCGAATGATCGTTCGGCAGCCGCTTGATTTGGTGGGTATGGCTGAAAAAATTGATCTAGTTATAACCGTCGAGGGAGGAGGTGCATCTGGCCAAGCTGGTGCAATCCGGCACGGTATCACCCGCGCGCTAGTTGAATATGACGAGAGTTTCAAGGTTGATTTGCGACGCGCCGGCTATGTGACACGTGATGCACGTGAAGTCGAGCGTAAAAAAGTTGGACTGCGCAAAGCTCGAAAACGTCCGCAGTTCTCAAAGCGTTAATTTTTTGCAGAGGATCCGGGAAGCCCGCTTTTGCGGGTTTTTTTTGTTAAAAATACCGTAGGCTAGGAGATTAAAAAGGGCCGCAAGCTTGCCTGTAAGCGCCGCAAACTTTAAGATGTCGGTGTATAGAATGCTTCCCAAAACTATCTAAAGGATGGATTATGACAGGTGCAGCCGTAAGCGAAGTGGCACAGTCTGCCGACACTTCGCGTCGTAAGTTTCTAGTTGGTGCTACAGCAGCACTCAGTGCTGTTGGTGCCATTGGTGTCGCCACACCATTTGTAGCGTCTTGGAAGCCAAGCGCTAAAGCCAAGGCAGCCGGGGCGCCGGTCAAAGTCGATATTTCAAAGATCCTCCCAGGTGAGCAGATTCGCGCTGAGTGGCGAGGCAAGCCAGTATTTGTACTTCGTCGTACCCCAGAAATGCTTGAGAGCTTGAGGGCCAACACGGACAGAGTTGCAGATCCTAAAAGTGAAAAGCCACAGCAACCCTCATATGCTGTTAACGAAGCGCGCTCTATCAATCCCGAAATTGCTGTGCTGGTTGGAATTTGCACGCATCTTGGGTGTTCACCTCAATTCCGACCCGAAGTCGGCGCTGCTGATCTCGGCGGTGACTGGCTAGGGGGGTATTTCTGTCCGTGCCACGGTTCATCATTCGACTTAGCCGGACGCGTTTATAAGAGTGTTCCCGCCCCTACAAACCTAGTTGTGCCACCGCACTCCTATGAAAGCGATAACGTGCTGATAATTGGTGTTGATGAGGAGACTGCATAATGGGCTTGCGTAAAACTGAGGCGACAGGCTTGATAGGATGGGTGGACCAGCGTTTGTCTATCATGGACGCATGGAATACTCATCTTGCTCAATATTGGGCTCCCAAGAACTTTAATGTCTGGTATTTCTTCGGATCACTGGCACTTATCGTATTGATCAATCAGATCCTGACAGGTATTTGGCTGACAATGAGCTACGAGCCAAGTGCAGAGGGCGCATTTGCGTCAGTGGAGTACATTATGCGAGACGTTGAGATGGGTTGGTTGATCCGCTACATGCACTCGACCGGCGCCTCAGCGTTCTTCGTTGTGGTGTACTTGCATATGCTGCGTGGGATTATGTATGGCTCATATCAGAAACCCCGTGAATTAATTTGGATTTTCGGAATGGCCATTTACCTGTTACTTATGGCTGAAGCATTCATGGGGTATTTATTGCCTTGGGGACAGATGTCTTATTGGGGTGCTCAGGTCATCGTATCGCTGTTTTCTGCGATCCCATTAATCGGTGCTGACTTAGCACAATGGATTCGCGGTGACTATCTGATTAGTGGGATAACGCTAAACCGGTTCTTCGCCTTACATGTGATTGCACTTCCCTTAGTTATAGCAGGCCTCGTCGTATTGCATATACTGGCGCTGCACGAGGTTGGTTCGAATAATCCTGATGGGATCGATATTAAAGATTCGAAAGATAAGAACGGTAAACCTCTTGACGGTATTGCGTTCCATCCATATTACACTGTCAAAGACACTGTTGGTCTTGCTGTGTTCCTGTTCGTTTTTAGCGTGGTGATTTTCTTCTTCCCAGAAATGGGTGGATACTTCCTTGAATATGCGAATTTTGAACCTGCGAACGCTTTGAAGACACCGGAACACATAGCACCGGTTTGGTACTTTACTCCATTTTACGCAATGCTACGCGCTATCACCTTTCCAATGTTTGGCCTTGATGCGAAGTTCTGGGGCGTCGTTGTGATGGGTTCCGCAATAGCGATTTTGTTCGTGTTACCTTGGCTTGACCGCAGTGCTGTTCGTTCTATTCGTTATAAAGGAAACCTCTCGAAGTTGATGCTCGTACTATTTTCGATCTCTTTTGTGACGCTTGGAATTTTGGGTGCGCTTCCGTCAACGCCACTACGTACAGCACTTGCCCAGTTGGGAACCGCGATTTACTTCCTCTTTTTCCTTGCAATGCCATGGTATACCCGCTGGGAGTCGACTGAGGTGGTTCCGAAAAGGGTGACGAAATGAAATTGACCCTCGGTCTAGTCTTGGCATTTGTCTCATCAGTATCATTTGCTGCTGGAGGATCGACCTATCCGCTTGAACAAATTGAGCCGGATTACTCAGATAAAGAATCACTGCAACGTGGTCTCGCAACCTATAGTCACTACTGTATGGGTTGCCACTCACTTGGGTATCAGCGTTATGAGCGGACGGCGACTGATTTAGGTATTGACCCCGAAATAATGGTGCAGGCTATTGTACCAAGCAATAAGAAGATCGGAGATTTGGGGGGTATTGCCATGCCTCCGAGGGCTGCGGCGGAATGGTTTGGTGCGCCACCACCCGATTTGACGTTAGTCGCTCGAAAGAGATCGCCTGAGTGGGTGTACACGTATATGAAAACTTTCTACGTCGACCCGACACGTCCGCTCGGTGTCAATAATAAGGTTTTCCCAAAGGTTGGAATGCCGCATGTGCTTGAGCCACTTCAAGGCCTGCAGCGTGCCGTGTGCGCAGGCTCAATGGTTGGCGACGACCCTATTGCTCAGGTGGATTCAGATTCGGGGCAGCCAATGACAGAGAGTCAGTGCGATAGTCTAGAAGTGATTGAGGGTACAGCACAGCTATCAGCAGCTGAGTATGATAGATTGATATACGATCTTGTAAACTTTCTCGAGTACGTTGGCGAGC
Organism: uncultured Gammaproteobacteria bacterium; assembly: GCA_913042205.1. Lineage (GTDB taxonomy): Bacteria > Pseudomonadota > Gammaproteobacteria > Pseudomonadales > Litorivicinaceae > HIMB30. The sequence goes on along the minus strand of CAJWIY010000044.1, from coordinate 9,416 downwards.
CAACTAAAGCTAGAGCTCACAATATAGGTATTTATGTGCTCTTGTTCCTGATGCTGTATTTCGTGTTTGCGTACTTGCTGAAGCGAGAGTATTGGAAGGACGTACAATAAGCACAACCTAGCCCCATTCACATGAACAGCCGGCTAACGCCGGCTGTTTTGTCTTTTTTACGGAGATGAAAATCAATATGACACTTGTTACCAAACGTTCCACAACGACCTTCTTCTCTGATCCGACTGATCACCTCTCACATCGTGTACGGATCGTACTTGCAGAAAAAGGGGTGACAGTTGATATCATTGATTGCGATCCTGACCTCATTCCCGAAGAGGTGTCAGAGATTAATCCGTATAATAATCTTCCAACGTTGGTAGATCGCGACTTAGTTTTATACGATCCAAATATCACTATGGAGTATCTCGATGAGAGATTTCCTCACCCTCCATTGCTCCCGGTCTATCCCGTGGCACGAGCTAACGCGCGGTTGTTCTTACATCGGATTGAGAAAGAATGGACTGGGTTGATTCGCACCATTGAGCTGGCGAAGCGAAACAATAAGCGATCTCCTTCGGCCACAAAAGAGCTGAAAGAGCAGTTGATTGCGGTAGCTCCAATTTTTGAAGAAATGCCTTATTTTATGAGTGAAGAATTTTCTTTAGTTGATTGCACTTTTGCTCCCATTCTCTGGCGATTGCCATCTTTGGGTGTCGAACTCCCAGTTAAACAGACACGGGGTCTCCAAGACTATCAGTATCGTATATTTAACCGTGACGCGTTCCAGGCGAGTCTGTCTGAAGCCGAGCGTGAAATGCCGCGTAGCTAAATGGCTCTCGGATCCTCGCGCCCGTATTTGATTCGTGCTCTTTACGATTGGATTATAGATGGGGGAGAAGATCCTTACGTTATTGTTGATTGTTCGTATCCAGGCGTCGAGGTCCCTGACAGTCATATTAAAGATGGACAGATAATCCTGAATCTAGCTCCTCGAGCATTGGTTGGTTGGTCAATGGCGGAATTTGAGGTGATGTTTCAAACGCGCTTTGATCGTATTCCAACTGATATTGTTCTGCCTTACGGGTCGATTACAGCAATTTACGGGCAAGAGTCTGGTCTTGGGATGGCTTTTGGTCAGGAACCCGGTGGTGTGCCGAGATCGCCTGAAGACTCAGAGGCAACGCAGAGTATCGGCCGAGATCAAGATGATAGTTCGACTGTGACAAATCCAACCAAAGGTAATCGGCCAGCGCTTCGAATAATCAAATCTGACGATTAGTCGATGTACTCAAATACCCTAATTATTCGCTTTACACCGCGGACTGAACTGACTATGTTTTCGACCGCAGCAGCCTCAGTTTTCGAGACGAAACCCATTATGTAAACGACACTATTTTCTGTCGTGGTCAGAGTTCTTCGATAGACATCGCGACCGAGGTCTCTCAAGATCAACGCTTTGACTTGAGTTGAAATGGTTAGATCATTTATTTCAGAAATGATGGTCGCTTTGCCAGCAATCTCTAGTTGATTAATTACACGAACAATTCCGCGATGTTGCGTGGCAACTTTTTCGGCGGTTAGCCTAGCATTTTCCGATGGTACCTGCCCTGCCATCAGAGCGACACCATTGTATACCTTTACGTTTATATTACTCACCTTGAGTTCTTGTGATGCTTTTTTAAGATTGACAGCTATTGTCACCTCAGCCGTTTCGTCATCAATAAATTGTCCAGCCGTGCGGCTTCCGCGGTTATCCAAAATCGGTTCTGATATTGTTGAGTCAATTACAGTTGCACATCCCATCATCAGACTCAGAACAAGCATCGCGAGGCTCGCGGATATACGCATCATAAACTCCTTTCGTTAGCCGAAAATTTGCAGATCAATTAATTCATTCAAACAGTGAATAAGCATCAAGTGATTCTCCCTAACCGTTGAAGGATGATCAGAGTCTACTCGAATCTCGATGTCTCCGAAATTTAATAATGCAGATATTTCACCACCACCACTGCCGGTGAGGGCTATAACGAGTAGATCAAGGTCATGGGCTGCACTAACTGCTTGCATCAGGCTCGCGTAGGTCCCGGTGGTTGAGATGACAAGCAAGCAGTCGCCTGTCTTACCAAGTGCTTTTATTTGCCGCGAATATTGTTCAGAATGCGATTCGTCGCTAAGGGAGCTGATCATAGTAGCGTCTGCATTCAGAGAAATTGCGGGAAGTCCCGGCCTATCTCGCTCGAAACGATACATGAGATGTGCTGTAAAAATTTGCCCAATAAATGCTGTTGAACCATTTCCGAGGACAAGGATTTTTCCATCATTTAAAATGCAGTCTGTGAGTTGCTGCCCCGCTGTCACTATTTGTGGTATGAGATTAGAACATCTGTGAAGGATGTCGGTTGCCTTTGCAATGCGCGTCGCTATGCGCTCCTCTAAAATCTCGTTACTCAGCATGTGATAAGTCCGATTGAAGGAGTGATGGAAGTGGCTTCCAGAGATCGACACTTATCTCCTGATTTTTGGAGATCCGGACATTGGAGAGTTGCCGATGGATGAGAGAGTCTGCCCCGAGAGTTAAATATCCTGTCTCTCCGTGGAAAGAGGTGGATCCACCGAATCCAAGCTGTATCGCCATTCGCATAGCATCAACGCCGATGGCGACCAGCGAGCCAAATACACCTTTGGCATGCTGCCTCGAACTCAGATCAATTTTGGCTGTTGTTCCCAAATCCCAGGGCGTCACTATTACATTGGTATTTTTGAGATCTTCGGTAATGTCCGAGATATCGGATCTGTAGGCACCGATCAGATAAACCCCAGTATCCTCGAGATAGTAAAAATCGAGCAGAGGTCGTATTTGCTGCGCACGTTTAGGATCAGTGTGGATGATAATTGCAGACATGTCTTGTCGAATTCTTGGCGTATGCTCTAGCCGGAGGCCCAATGTTTTCGATAGATTGCGGCGCCGATCATTGCTATCTGAGATGCCGAATGCTTTGGTGATGGCTATTTCCGGTTTCTTTTGATCCAAAACGAATACTCCTGCAGTTGATCCTCCTATGACTTCTATTTGGTTATGAACTGCTTTGGCGGTTCGCGTCCCGAGAGAGGAGTCGTAATGGAATACAACAACCCGTGGTAGATCCATCTCTCGCGCAATTTGATTCACTGCAGACTTGGCGTCGTCTTCAACAGCGAGACTTAGACTGTAGAGAGGGGATTTCAACTCAAGGTTATTGGTGGGTACACGATTGAGTGCTAATACGGGGACCTCCGGTCTTGTCTGTAAAAACGTTGCGACCTTTTCTTTTTGTAGGGGCCCAATCACGAACTCAGTAGCTGAAGATCGCCCGATTTGTGCAAGTACACTTGCTGTTAATGATTCACTGTCGATAATGGTGAGCGCGATTCCCAAGTTTGGGCGATATTTTTGATACTCATACAAGATACCATCACGGATTGCGCGGCCCGCGGTTGCCAAATCACCAGACAGTGGTAAGAGTACGGAAATTTCAAAGTCCTTGGGTGGCTCAGCCTTGGTTAGGAAGTCGTAGTCAGAAAGATTTGCCTTCAATAGTGGATGATTGTGATATTTTCGCAGCCATTGAGAGACAGCATCTGAGTTCCGCGTCGTTTTAAGCTGAAGAGCGTGCGCCATGCCTGCAAGAAGATCGGTGCCAACGCTTAAATCTGAGAGAATTCTCTTGGGTAATTGGTCTAGCTCTTCAAGAATTTTCCTTGCAACGATGACCAAAGTTTCCGATTCGATATATCGGAGCCGCTCGGCATCGAATCGCAGCGCAGCAATTGTCATGTTCAGCTGTCGGTATGCGCTCGCTTTGATGCTCAATATTTCGGCTCGCTGACTTGCTGAGAGAGTTCGAGGATCGACCCCATTTATTGTGAGAATTGCTGATTCAGGTTGATTTTGTGACAGCAATTTCGCTGCGGTCTTTGTCGGATCCTTACTGATAATAGCAGTTGGAGCCCCACTAACGACTGATCTTGAGGTTTCACCAATAGTTTGGGTTGCGGGCGTATTTTCGATTGGGGTATGTGCCTCAATTTTATCTTGAGACGATTTCGGTGGAATCTTTGGCGGAGACGGAGACTCGATCTTTGGTTTTTCGATGACTTCCGTCGCGTGTTCGCGGAGAAAGGGTGACAATTCTGTCCGGGCGATCTCTCGAGAACGACGATTCCAATCGATTTGCTCAGGCAATGATGGCTCGATCGCCACACCGGTATCCGCCTGCTCCTTAGGAATCGATGATTGTATTTTCTCCGTCGTGGGTATCTCGGTCACTGGCGGCTTGATTTGCTGCTGACAGCCGACTACCACAACAAGAGCCGCTAAACCGCTTGTTTTAATAATAAGTTTTCGTGCAGGCTTAGTCGGTAACAACAAAACGGTGCTCATAGTGTCACAAGATCTTTCCCTTAATACTTTACCACCTGCTCTCTACGTTGTCGCAATGCCGATTGGTCAATGGGGTGATCTAGCTCCACGAGCCATCGAGGTGTTGTCTCAAGTCAATTTGATTCTAGCTGAAGATACAAGGGTAAGTGGGCAGATTTTAAAATCGGTTGGGGTTTTAACGCGTATGGTATCGTTCAATTCCCATTCCGAAGTTGGCAAGGCTGGAAAAGTTGTTGAATCCCTCGAGCGTGGTAATTCCCTCGCGCTTATTTCAGATGCTGGAACTCCAGCAATCAGTGATCCAGGGGGCTTTGTTATTAGACGGGTTATCGAATGCGGTTATTCTGTGATACCTATTCCTGGTCCGTGTGCATTAACTGCTGCTCTGTCCGTAAGTGGATTTCCCGCTGCACCATCGCACTTCTTCGGATTTCTTCCGACTAAATCAAGTGCTCGGGATCAGGAGCTCGAGACCGCACTGGCTTATGCTGGCACATTGATTTTCTATGAGGCCCCTCATCGAATTGTGGACTTAGCCAAACGTCTGGATTTAAAAGCAGTCGGGCGCAGTGTGCTATTCGCCCGCGAACTGACAAAAACGCACGAACAACTAATTCGTATCAACGCGGGACAATGTGAGAGTTGGTTTATTGATAACCCTGATCGAGTCCGTGGGGAATTTGTGATTGTGTTGGGGCCCTCAAAGACGAAGAAGGCTAGTTATGAGTTCGAAACAGATCAACTTCTTGCTGTCCTTGGTCGAGAGCTCTCTCCGTCTAAAGCGGCCGCGCTTACCTCTGAACTCACTGGAATTCCAAAAAGAACGTTGTACCGTCAATTGACCGGCAAGTCCGAAGCGTAGACACTGTCGTTGAGTTAGCCAGGCAATCGCTGCTGTTTGACAGGAGAGGAAAGTCCGGGCTCCTCGAGGCAAGGTGCCAGGTAATACCTGGGGGGCGTGAGCCTACGGAAAGTGCAGCAGAGAGTAGACCGCCGACTCAGTCGGTAAGGGTGAAAGGGTGCGGTAAGAGCGCACCGCGTCAGTGGCAACACCTGACGGCATGGTAAACCCCACCTGGAGCAAGACCAAATAGGAGTCCTGTTGGCGTGCCTCGCGTTGGATTCGGGTAGGTCGCTTGAGCATTGCGGTGACGTAATGCCTAGATGAATGATTGTCCAAGACAGAACCCGGCTTATCGGCTAACTCAAATGTTTTTCACTTTGTCCTACTACCTTTTTTCAATTTTGAGTGCGCTTTTTTGATTCCTTTCAAAATTAATTAATACAGCTAATTCAGTTACTTATTGATCGGTTTGAATAACGAATTTCAGAGTCTAGTCGTTCTGATTGCATTGTTATTTGACTGTCTCTTAGTGGGTAAATACAGTCTTACTGTGGGAAAAAGTGGTAAGTTGTGGGTTTTTAAAGTGTTCACCTCAAAATCTGCAAGGAGAAGACAGTGTTTCGCGGGATCAACCCGATCAATATGGATGTCAAAGGGCGGGCAGCATTACCGGTAAAATACCGGGCTCGTGTGACCGATCGCTGTGATGGTCATATGGTCGTAACAGTACACCCCTTCGACCGCTGTCTTCTGCTTTATCCACTCGCTGACTGGGAACTAATTGAGTCGCAAGTTAATGCACTTCCGAATTCTTCAAGTCGACAGGCCCGACGCCTTCAACATCTGATGATTGGTTACGCAACTGAGGTTGATCTTGATGCCGCTAATCGTCTTCTTCTCCCCACGACACATCGTGATCATGCAGAACTTGATAAGCGTCTGATTCTTGTTGGTCAGGGTCAAAAGTTTGAAATCTGGAGTGAGACGCTTTGGACATTGATGACCGAGACATACCTCAGCGAGTCATTTGATGAGGATAGCTCTAACGAACTAATTAACTTATCGCTTTAAGGAGGGCCGATGAGTCACATCCCAGTGCTACTTCATGAAGCGCTGAACGGTCTTTGCATTAAGCAAGATCGGGTGTATCTAGATTGTACTTTTGGTCGTGGCGGCCATTCGCGCGCAATTTTAGCATCTGTCGGCGAGTTTGGGCGTCTGATCGGCTTGGACCGCGATCCGTCTGCTGTATCAGTCGGACTGAAATTGGCTCAGGAAGATCCACGTTTTCGAATGATACATACCGCTTTCTCAAAATTAGAGGAAGCACTTGATAACCTTGGCATAGAGCGTGTGGATGGAATATTGATGGATCTAGGGGTGTCTTCGCCGCAGCTTGAGGAGGCCAATCGGGGCTTTAGCTTTCAGGCAGACGGACCACTTGATATGCGAATGGATCCAACAACTGGGGAGTCGGCCGCTGAGTGGGTAGCGCGGGCTGATACAAAAGAAATAGCACATGTGCTTTGGGTTTTTGGTGAGGAGCGATTCTCGCGTCGGATTGCTCGAGCGATCGTGGAGGCTCGGTCTACTAAACCGATTCAAACGACCGCTCAGCTCGGAAAGATTATAAGCGATGCCCAGCCTATTAAGGATCATAATAAACATCCAGCGACTCGCACTTTTCAGGCTATCCGTCTATATATTAACGGCGAGTTGACGGAGGTTGAGCAAGGGCTTAATGCGGCCATTAATCGTCTTGATATTGGTGGTCGGTTGGCAGTGATCTCCTTTCATTCTTTAGAGGACCGTCTTGTTAAGCGAGCATTACGTGACGCTTCGCGGCCTCCTCGAGGTGACCCAAGGATGCCCCTACCTGACAATCTCGCGAAATCAAAATTACGACTTATCGGTAAGGCAATCAAAGCGGGCCCAGGCGAGCTGCAGATGAATCCGAGAGCGCGAAGCGCTGTACTGCGTGTTGCGGAAAGGACTGAGGCAGCCTAATGCAGTGGTTTCATCGCTCAGATATCTGGTTATCCGTTCTGTTGGGCGCCTCAATCCTAATTACTTCGGTATTCATAATTGATAGCGCATATCAGACGCGTCAGATGTATTCGGAATTACAGGAGCTAAGAGCGGAAAGGGATCGACTCATGATCGAGTGGGGGCGGCTGATGTTGGAACGTGGTGCCGTATCTGCCGATATGCGCATTGATACGTTGGCCCGCCATAGTTTGTCACTTGGCGCCGCGGGTGCTGATGATGTGGTGTTAATGGAGCGGTCACGTTGAGCGCAAATGAAAGACTCGCATCCAGTAGCTGGCGGTTGTGGTTAGTTGGCTTGGCGCTAGGTTTGCTGGCTTCTATCGTATGTGGGCGTTTGATTTGGCTCCACGTTCTCGAGACGAGAAATCTGAAAGATATGAGCGATGAAATCACCATTCGTTATCAGAAGATACCAGCATATCGGGGGATGATTACGGACCGGTTTGCACAACCTCTCGCGATCTCGACACCGGTCGCTGCAATTGCTGCGCGTCCCGCTAAACTCACTGATTCCTTTTGGCCTGAGACACTTGCGCCCCTGATGGACATTCATGCAGACAGGTTGCGTGATCGTGTAGCAAATAGCGTATCCCCATTTTTATATCTCTCTCGTTATGTGACCCCGGAGCGTGCGAATCAAATTGAGGCTCTTAAGCTAGATGGAATCGAGGTGCTCCGACAATTCCGGCGCTTTTATCCCGCTGGTGAAGTAACCGCTCACCTGGTTGGTTTCACAAATATCGAAGACAGCGGTCAGGAAGGTCTTGAGCTTTCGTTTGACAACTGGTTGTCAGGCAAGGATGGATTGCGGCATGTGCTGCGTAACCGCCGCGCCAACGTTGTACGCTACGTGAGCGCGGGTCAGGAGGTTAAGCAAGGCCGAGATCTGCGATTATCAATAGACCTTCGATTACAATATATAACTTATAGAGCATTGAAAGAGGCCGTAACACGAGCGGGGGCAGCCGGCGGGAGTGCAGTACTGGTTGATGCTTTGACTGGCGAAGTAATCGCGTTGGCAGCACAGCCAGCTTTTAATCCCAACGATATATCGACCCGGCAACCTGAAAAAGTTCGCAATCGGGCGGTGACCGATTTAATGGAGCCTGGATCACCGATCAAACCTTTTACGGTAGCAACCGCAATTGATCTGGGACTGATAGATCCAGAAACATTAATCGATACGTCACCCGGACGTATGAATGTCTCAGGCCATGTGATTAGCGACATGCGCAACCATGGTGAGATTGATGTGTCTGATGTGATTGCAAAATCATCAAACATCGGAGCTGCTAAGATTGCACTGACCCTGGAGCCGTCGGCTTTACGTGACAGGTTGGCCCTTCTTGGTCTTGGAGAACCGACGGCGATAGGGTTTCCTGGTGAAGAGGATGGGCGTCTTCCGAGTTACGCGACTTGGAGGGACCTGGATAGAGCTGCGTTATCCTATGGCTATAATCTCAATATAACAACGATTCAGTTGGCGCAGGCATATAGCGTGTTTGCAAACGAAGGGGTTCTTCAGCCACTGACTCTGTTGTCGGAGGGTGTCACCTCAAAACCAGTCCGGGTGTTCAAACGGGAGACCGTTCGAAAAGTCTTACCGATGCTCCGTGCGGCGACTGAAGAAGGTGGGACAGCTCGTCGTGCTCAGATACCGTTGTACCACGTCGGGGGAAAAACAGGGACGACCATGAAATACGCTGATGGTTCTTATGCGAGCCGTCAGTATATTTCGAGTTTTGTAGGCCTTGCCCCAATCGCGAATCCTAGGTTTGTGATGGCGATTTCGATCGATGATCCAAGATCGCAACAATATTTCGGTGGTCAGGTGGCAGCTCCGGTATTTGCAGATGTGATGGATGATGTCATGCGAATCTATGACATGAAGCCCGATAAACTCGATCAGTCCACGTTGGCATGGCGGGTCGACTGATGCGTCTTGATCATCTGCTATCTGAGATCGGTCTGCATGTTAAGCACTCATCTCGCGTCAAAATTCTTGATCTGGCGTTAGATTCCCGACAGGTTACTGATGGCTCATTGTTTATAGCGATTCAGGGCTCTAACGGACATGGTCTCGACTACCTCGAGGAAGCGATCACAAAT
>CAJWIY010000043.1 GCA_913042205.1 uncultured Gammaproteobacteria bacterium | reverse complement strand
GTGGCTGATGAGCTCGCAGATGTGCATCGGAAGTTCAGTTTCCAGGTCGTCCAACGGTAAGCGTATCATCGGCTATTAATTGGCATTTAATTTCTGAAGCTAAGTCACTCGCGCGGCGGGACTCGTCTGAAGTTTGTTTAAAAGAGGCATATATTCGGCTGAAGTCACGGTCGTTAGTCAGAAAATGCTTCCGTATGTTTTTTTCGGATTGATTTAGGCCACTGCGCTTTTATGTATGCGAGTACCTGCCAGATCTCTTTGTCGGAAAGTTTCCCCCCATAAGCAGGCATAATCGATTTGTAATCAGCGCCTGCCAAATGCTGTGGTCCATATTTTGTGAATTCGAACAACATCTTGTCAGGGTGGTGCCAGGTGTGCCCAGTCTCATCGTGTGGCGGCGCTGGGAGGTATCCGTCAGCGCTTCGTATTTGCCAATTAGCTTGCCCCTCGAGTTTTGCTCCGTGGCATCCAGCGCAATTCGCGCCATAGACAAGTTTTCCAGCGGCCACCGAGGTCGCATCCTCGTAGGGAATCTGCGCCATCTCCGCGCTAGTGCTACTCCATAAGGTGAGACCTATGAGGGCTGAGACGAAGATCAGTCCTGACAACGCGTATTTCATAGACACTTCCTAAAATTAAGATTTGCACTTGGTGTTAGTTTACTCGTTTGAATAGAAATAGTGGTTTTCCGTAATATAAAAACAAGGTCAAAGCCCAGACCGAGGCTCTGATTCTTTATGTTGTTAATAAATATGTTGTTAATAAATGGAACAATAGGTGATTTATGGATCGTTATGTTAAGGCTGTTCTCACAGTCATCGCCGGGTGCCTCTTGGTACTGGTCGGAAGCCAAATTGATTTCCCGCAGAAAGCTCATGCTGTGTCATCAAGCTCCTTGGGTGGGGACAATGATGGTGGTACCGCGGTTACGGATGATGGGATGGTGTACTTCATGACCACGGGCAGAGATATAATTTATTGCTACCGTTCTGACTGTCAAAAGGTTTACGAGGATTGACAAAGAAACCCCTAAGGCACCGGAGGGTATCAGCGATGCCTTAGGGGAACAGGAGTGACGTCATCCTGACATCATAAATGAGATATGCATAAGGTATGCCAAGAAACTAATGTGTCTGTGGAACCGATCTCAGCTTGGATGATCACAAACAATGCAGATAGCATCGCTCGATCACATTGTCATCTCGGTAAGCTGCGTCGTCGCGTTGCGTCGCGTGGCCTCTATTGCTGGGCTCTGGGCATGGAGCTCCTAACGTTTCCTGAAGGACGGAAAGCTCTAGTGTCCGGTCAGCAAAAGATTAATCCACACGAATACGGCAAGGGGTTTGGACCCAGAGCAAACAGTTCTCCACCTGGGTCTGCTGACTCGTGCTTTGTCTCAACCGAGTCACTGGAGCCGGTTATAAACCATTGAGAGGCGCCTGGCGTAGAATTTTGTGAAGGCCTGTTTGATCGTTAGGGCGCGATGGGGTCGATGCGTTATGTTTACATTCATGATCCGGATATGAGACTGGTAAAGACATCCGGTCACCCTGAATTTTCGCAATTCATGCCATCTAGGCGTGTCTAAGCGTTCTCAAGTGGAGCGGGTAGGGGGAATCGAACCCCCATCACCAGCTTGGAAGGCTGGGGTAATAGCCTTTATACGATACCCGCAAGCTATTGGATCCAAAAAAATTTGGAGATCAAGGTCTGTCCTGTTGCAATCTTCCGTTGGCCTACTGACACGGTACACGCTTTTAAATGTCTGGTCGGCGCGAAGTATAACGCCCCTCCGATAAAAGTACAGTCTCCGAATCGGTCGGGGCCGATCCCTCGTGCAATTCTATTTTCTCTGGATCTTAAGTTTTTAGAAAGCTAATAAATAATATCTCTCTACAGGTTGAATGGGTTGGAGTCCAACCCTACTTATGTGTATCGGTTCGAAATTTAGGTGTCAGTGCTGGAAGGGAAACGTCGGTGAAAAAATCAGTTTGTGCACAAGTTGTGACGATCGTCTCAATCCTAATGAGTATCGCAGCTACGAAGCTTTCGGCAGACGAAATGACTGTTTGGGCAAAGGTGAATTCAAATTCCGAGACAAGTACGTTTGCCCAGTATGCACGGGAACTGGGCCTAGAGGAGGCTCTAGATACTAGGGATCTGATCATTCCTTGGACTCTATTCGTACCCAACAATGACGCATTTGCTAAATTGCCCGACGAGCTTAAGGTTGAAATGGCTAACAATGAGGCGTTTAGACGGAAGATCATAACCTCTCATATGGTATTGGGTGCTTCGGTTTCGGTTGACGGAATCGGTAGTGGCAACACGCTCACTACCGCGAGTGGCCAAGAACTAGATCTGATTCAACGCGATGATCTGTATGTGAAGGATGTTGTAGTCACTGTAAAAGATCTGGTCGGATCCAATGGAGTAATCCATTTGGTCGAGTGTGTGATGTATGTTCAACCCAGTGTAGAGGATGACCGGTTGACGTCCGTCCAGAAATCAAAGTTTGAGCAGACTGCTTGCTGCCTATCTGATAGTCGGACCGACTTGCATCACCAAGCGCTTCTCAACAGAAATTAGGCCAACGGATCCCTGCACCAATGCTTATATACGCGATTGGAGCGGGCGCGGTTCCCGACGAGGCATTCCAATCGCTGGACTCCTCTTACTCAATACGCGAATTTTTTTTGATCATCCTTTCTTCATCTCTTCTCCACGGTCTTACCAACGTTTCTCCCATCTGTTCTCTCGCGGCTAGCTTGTAATTTAAGCAACGAAACGAGAGGAGATTAAAATGAAACAATTAGTATGCGCACTTCTATTAGCTACGAGTGCAACCACGATATCTGCTAACTCCGTCGAATCCAGATTACCGGAGCATATCGGCTTCGGCTCTGGCGCGGCATTGGGTGCTGTAGTGGCAGGTCCTGTGGGAGTTGTTGTCGGCAGTAGTTTGGGCGCTTTGATTGGGCATGATGTGGTTCAAGAACGTGCCTTGGCGCAGAAGAATCAAGAGCTGTCGGGCTTAAATCGTGAGATCAGCGTAGCTCGATCTCAACTGGCACAGTTAAATGCCGCGCAGGCTTCTAAACAAGCCGAGTTGGTTGCTCTTCGCAAGTTATTATCAGACTTGTCGGTGGCTGTGCATTTCGATGTTGACTCATCGATGACGGCTCAGCGTTATCGGCAGGCACTCGAGGCGATCTCCGAGGCGTCACGATCCATCGATAGTTTGACAGTCAGGTTGGTGGGACACGCAGATCCACGAGGATCGGAGACCTATAATCAGCGCTTGAGTGAGGCTCGTGCATTATCCGTCGAACAGGTGCTTCGAGATGCTGGTGCGTCACCTATGACGATTCAAACGGAGGGTCGCGGCGAGAAACAGGCGCTCGTGGCTGGTCGTTGTGACCTCTATGCCATGGACCGTCGGGTAGACGTTGAATTGAACTTCGATCGGAAGCCTCAGAATGAAGGTCTTTATTCCTTACGCTGATGAGTCAGGCGGTGACGATGCGCCCCTTGTTCCATACGACAATCGAGCGATGCGAATCGTGCGCATCGCTTCTCTAGGAGACCATAAAAATGCAGTCAGTCAGACCTCCACGGCGGTCGAGCATGAACGAGCTCAATATCATTTAGAGCCAAAAAAGCGGTATGGTGACACTTCGGGCACGGGAACAATTGACTTTTAAGTTGACAGGAGGCGCGATGAATTCGCATATCGTGGTGGTCGAGGATGATGTTGATCAACTTGCCAACTACTCCTATGCCCTCACAAAGAAGGGGTTTAAGGTATCTGGTTATGAGTCTGTAGACGAGATTCAGGACGCGCTTTCTGGGAAACCTAGTCTAGTCCTTCTTGATATTCATTTAGGTCGCGACCCAGACGCAGGGTTTGGTATCTGTCAGTGGTTACTGGACCGTTATCCCGGATTACCAGTGATTTTCTTGACGAGCCGGACCGACGAAATTGACCAGATTTTTGGTCTACGGCTTGGTGCTTGGGACTACCTGACTAAGCCAATTTCAACGGCGTTACTTGTGGAGAAGGTTGCTGCCGTACTGAAGCGAGCTAGCCGCGCGACGAGTGGGCTTGAGACTGTGCTAAGCGAAGGCGGGTTGATCGTTGACCCAGAACGCGCGCAGGTGTCGTATCAGGGACAACCCGTCAGTCTCACCGTCACAGAGCTGGCTATCCTCGAGGCTTTGATGCGGGCTCAGGGGGCGATCTTGACCTACGACCAACTGGCCGAACGTACGAGGCAGACCGTGGTAACCAACAATACCTTAAGCACTCATATCAAACACATCAGGCGAAAATTGAAGCTGATTGATAAGTCGTTTGATGCGCTAATCAACGTCTACGGAACGGGCTATCGTTGGGAGATACCGCCTGAATGATGTTAAGTCTAAGGACCAAGCTTTTTATGTTTGTTCCGGTATTTGCGTTGGTTCCCTGGCTTGGATACCAAACCTTTCAGAGGCTTCAGCATTTTGCCACTCAGGCACAATCGGAGGCTTTACGCGTTCTGGCACAGAGTCTCCAACCGGAGCTAGACACCGTTTTACGGCCCGAATCCCAACCAGGTTCCCGGTTTTCCCCAGAACCCATGCGACGCGAGCCGATACTCGATGGAGTCTTCGATGAATGGCCGGCTACTGGTTATGTATTGGATGATGATCGGATCTCGCTCAAGCTTGGCCAGTTTGATGATCAGATCGCGTTTGCGCTCGAGGTCAATGACTCGACCCGTTTCTATCAGGAGCCACTATTTGGACGATCTGAAGCAGCTCCCTTCGACGCTGTCCGTTTGCGTCTATCGGGTCGATCTTCAAGCAGCGAGATTCTATTAGCGACAGAGGGGTCAGGACCATTTGATGTTGTAATTTCCACACCCGCGCCGGCCGCGGAGAAAAAACCTCGTATCAAAGCCTATTGGTGGGAATTTTCGGGTGGCTACCGGCTTGAGTGGGTCATGGCTGCAAATGATGTTGTGGGTCGGAGACTACAGTTGATCCAACTTGATCATAACTGGATCGAGCCAACCGAGCGCCGATATCAATTAAATATCGAACCGTTAATTGGCCGCGTTCAACAGCTGGCAAGACGACTCTCCGGAGAGACACGGCAAATTATGGTGGTCGACAGCGACGGTCTCGTGATCGCTAAGACCCCGCCACCAGAGGAAATGCCGACACTTTTGGCCTCCGACGCATGGCACTCGGATCCAATGATCACCGACCAAGACATACGCATCAGTGTGCCTTTGACGACCGAAAGCGGGCGCTATTCAGTGCTGATTGCTGCACCAACCAGTGAGATCGTCGGCTCTGCGCAACAGGCGCTAGTGACACTCGCATGGCAAACCCTCGGCGTCCTCGGGCTCTTGATTTTTGGACTGTCTATCTATTCGGGTCGCTTGGCTGAGAGGATTACGAGGCTCCGTCGCGAGTTGAAATCGTACCTGGATGCCCGTGATCGTTTTGCGAGTGACCCCGTTTTGTCCGATTCAGACGCGTCTGACGAGGTCGGTGAACTGAGCCGCGATGTTCAACAGGTGTTGAGAGATCTTGGGCGATATACAACATTTCTTGAGCGCATCCCGAGGACACTGCGGCATGAGTTAAGTAATCCAATGAGCGCAGTCCAGACAAGTCTAGAGTTACTGTCCGATGAGCAAGATCCTGATCAGCAAGCGAGGCTTCGCGCGACAGCCCATAGGGGAATTCAGAAACTTGAATCAACACTAGCAAAAGTTACAGAGGCGGCGAGTCTTGAAGAGGCCCTCCGTGACGAGGATCAACACGGATTCGATGTGGCGAGGGTGACACGGGATGCCGTAGAGAGTATCGCACGCACCGTTACGAGCCTCCGCTGGGTCACTGATATTCCCGAAACACCGATTTCAGTCTTAGGTAATGATCTTCGGTTCGAACAGATGCTAGATAAGTTACTCGACAATGCACGTGACTATACGACAGAGGGCGGTGTCATCACGGTGGGATTGAGTGATCACATAAATTCTGTTGTGCTTTGGGTTGAGAATGAGGGACCGTCGCTTCATATTCAGGACGGAGTTGACGCTTTCCAAATGTTTTCGGGGACCCGGAATGATTCAACTGGCTCCCACTTGGGTCTTGGGTTGTATGTGGTTCGGCTTATCGCTGAATCAATGGGGGCGCGGGTGGCGATTGGTAACACCCAACGGGGAGTGCGAGTTGAGGTCACAGAGATTCGTGTGCCTTGATTCAAGCAGAGTAATTAGAATTTTTTAGAGGTGACATTTGCTAAGCGGAGAATTGATGCGAATTAGTTGCGTTCAATACACAGCAGAGCCAGACTTGGCGGAAAGTGAATCACGTCTTTATCCACTCCTCGATCAGGCGGTTCAGGGGGCCTCTCAGGTTATCTTGCTACCAGAGTGTGCCTTGTTCCTCTCGTCAACGCAGGAACAATCGCGATCTCACGCGCTTCCAATTGACTCCCCAGAAGTAAAGCGATTAACCGAGTATGCGCTTACGCATCGGGTGACGTTAATCGTTGGATCACTGATCATGCGTGTAGATGGATTTACCAGAAATCGGACCCTCGTGATAAATCACTTGGGTGCAATCGTAGCCACCTACGACAAGATACATCTGTTTGATGTTGATTTGGAATCTGGTGAAAGTTACCGGGAGAGCGCACTATTTGAGGCAGGAACAGCGCCAACACTGGTAAATATTCTAGATTGGCAGGTCGGACTATCGATCTGTTTCGATTTGCGTTTTCCGTCACTGTATCGTCATTACGCTCTGTCAGGTGCCGACCTTATCGTGGTTCCGGCCGCGTTCACGAAGACTACAGGGCAGGCTCATTGGTCGACTTTGTTAAGAGCCCGTGCGATTGAAAATGGTTGTTTCATCGTTGCCGCTGCCCAATGTGGAGTTACACAGGAGGGGCGGGAGACTCATGGCCACTCCGCGGTCTTTGACCCTTGGGGGGACTGCGTCGGCACCCTCGGTAACGAACCTGGCGTATTAACCGTAGACATCGACCGTGGTTTGGTCGCAAAGATTCGGGCGACCGTTCCTGTGATGGGGCAGCATCGGGACTCTTATCCGTAATGCGTGAATACCAGGATAGTCCAGCAGTCGGAATTGCTCGAGTTTCTGCCAGAACACTGTAATTAGTCTCGAGGCGCGAGTTTTACGACGCTGTAATTGAGACACCAGGTCCTCGTTTGGGATCCGATATCTCATTTTTGGAGGCATTTAACATTGGAAAACTGATGGAAAGATGCCTTTTGGCCTATCGGTTTGCAGGCACTCTGAGTACTCTGTTCGATAGGAAGGTTGACGGAGGAGCTCGAAATGAAGCGACGAATACTAGTAGTTGGTCTATTGGCGGGATTGGTTGGGTGTGCTTCACAGGCGATCGATCAAATGAACTCGGGTCTTGGTCATGCGATGGGAGAACACATAAGCAGCCTAGAAAAAGCACTTGGTGCGGCGGCAGAGGTTGTGCGAGAAGGTAATCAAACACGATATCGCTGGTTCAAGGAAAACCATATTCAGCCCTGTAATGTAGAGGTCTGGGCTGACGTAGAAGGATTGGTGCGTAAGACGAGTTGGAGCGGCTATCAAGGTGCATGCGAGGAGTTTGCAAGCGGTCTATTGAGTGTTTTCCCTGGCAAATAAGACATGGGTTTGGATCTCGATCGGTTGAAACTTGCTTGATGGCCAGCTTTTTAAAACGTTTTGGATTCTTGAATATTTAGCGCGCAGACGCCATCTCAATCATAAATTGAGGAGAACTAAGGGCAGAATTTGTTTCACGTGTTAACCAATTCTCGAATGTCGTCATGTTGCAACCGCGAAAAATTTTCGAAAATTTCGGTTTGAGTCTAGCGATTGCCAGTGACTGTTCCTATAATGTTTGCCCTCAAATAGCAATTGTTTCCGCGCTTTCAAGGCCGAGTGCCTTTCGCAAGGGTCGAAAATTTCAAGGTAGGAATGGGCTCGATGATCGAGATCAAACCTGGGCTGGATTTGCCCATTAAGGGATCGCCACGGCAGGAAATCGGAGAAGCAGAGGCGATCAAACGTGTCGCGTTGCTTGGGTCTGATTATCCTGGCATGAAGCCCACCATGCTGGTTAAGGAGGGTGATACGGTCAAATCGGGCCAGCCACTCTTCGCTGATAAAAAGAACGAAGGCGTCCAGTTCACATCGCCAGGGTCTGGGACAGTTGTCGAGATCAACCGCGGCGAACGTCGGATTTTTCAATCGATTGTGATTGAACTTGATGACACAATCGCGGGCGTTAATTTCAAGGCGCACAAGGACCTTGCTTCGTTGGATCGCGCTGCTGTGGTTCGGGGCCTCGTAGAGAGCGGCCTGTGGCCCGCCATCCGTCGCCGTCCCTATGAAAAGGTCCCCGCTATTGATTCGATACCGCATTCGATCTTTGTGAATGCGATGGACACAAATCCATTGGCTGGTGATCAATCGGTAGCGATAGATCGACAACCCTCAGCCTTCGTTGATGGAATTTCGGTTATTTCTAAATTAACCGACGGCAAGGTGTTCGTGTGCCGTGGCCCAGACGCATCATTTGATGCCGGGACAGCGGAGGTTGCGACCTTTTCGGGTAAACATCCGGCGGGCCTCGTTGGGACGCACATCCATCGCTTGGATCCTGTGGGCGAAGGGAAGGAAGTCTGGCATCTCTCGGCCCAGGACATCATCGCGATTGGATGCCTCTTTAAAGAGGGGGTATTATGTACTGAGCGTGTCATAAGCCTTGCCGGCCCGTCGGTAGAAAACCCACGCCTTGTCGTTACCCGTTTAGGTGCGTCACTCGATGAATTGACGGCTGGTGAATTGGCAGAGGGGCTACACCGTGTCGTGTCTGGATCAATTCTCGGGGGCCGCACCGCGTCGGGTGTGCTCGGATATTTGGGCCGGTACCATCAACAAGTCTCCGTTCTCGAGGAGGGCACCGAACGCGTACCTTTCGGATGGCTGTCTCCTGGTGCGAACAAGCATTCTGTTATGGGTATCTATCTATCAAAGCTTATGCCGAATAAGCTATTGGATTACACCACTAACACCAACGGCTCGCCCCGGGCAATGGTCCCGGTTGGAGCCTACGAGAAGGTAATGCCGCTCGATATCCTACCAACGCAGTTACTACGGTCACTGATCGTGGGAGATACTGATATGGCGGTCAAGCTCGGTGCTTTGGAGTTGGCGGAAGAAGATTTAGCACTCTGCACCTACGTGTGCCCTGGAAAGTATGAGTATGGACCGATCCTGCGGGATAACCTAACAACGATTGAGTCGGAGAGTTAATTTATGTCTCTACGTTCATATTTGGACCGTATCGAGCCTAACTTCCACCCCGGTGGTAAGTATCAAAAGTTTTATGCGTTGTATGAGGCTGTTGATACTATTTTTTATGCGCCAGGTACAACGACAAAAACCTCATCCCATGTGCGTGACGGAATTGATCTCAAGCGCATAATGATTACTGTGTGGCTTTGCACATTCCCAGCGATTTTCTTTGGGGCGTATTTCCTCGGTCAAAACGCCTCTGAAGCGATAGCAGCGGGGGCAATTGCTCCCGAGGGATTGCGTGGGATTGTCATAGAAGGTTTGGCGGGCGCTGAGTTCTGGAAAGATCCATCTATTTGGTCGAACTTGGTCTACGGGTTTTCATACTTCCTGCCAATATACGTAACTGTGTTCCTTGTTGGTGGTTTCTGGGAGGTGCTTTTCGCATCCGTGCGAGGTCATGAGGTCAACGAAGGCTTTTTTGTCACGTCGATCCTCTTCTCCCTGACCTGCCCGCCTGATCTTCCGCTTTGGCAGGCTGCGCTCGGGATCACGTTTGGTGTCGTCGTCGGTAAAGAAGTATTTGGGGGCACCGGGAAGAACTTCTTGAATCCGGCACTGACCGGACGAGCCTTTCTTTACTTTGCCTATCCCGCCCAGATCTCAGGCGATGCGGTTTGGGTTGCCGCGGATGGTTACACAGGGGCGTCAGCGCTTGGCATGATGGCTGAGGGAGGCTTAGACGCACTCGCGTCTGCGAATCAGGTGGTTTCTAACTTTACGTGGTTTGACGCATTTATAGGAAACGTTCCAGGATCGATCGGTGAGGTCTCAACATTAGCGATTTTCATTGGCGGTGCGGTGTTATTGGTACAAGGAATCGCTAATTGGCGAATTGTCTCGGGCGTGTTCCTTGGGATGGTATTCACGTCGCTTTTATTCAATTTGATTGGCTCCGATACCAACCCAATGTTCGGCATACCGTGGTACTGGCATTTGGTAGTTGGTGGCTTTGCTTTCGGTATGATTTTTATGGCGACAGACCCCGTGTCTGCGTCGATGACCAATACTGGTAAGTACTGGTATGGGGGGCTCATCGGATTAATGGCTGTACTTATAAGGGTGGTGAACCCGGCATTCCCCGAGGGGATTATGCTGGCGATCCTGTTCGGCAATTTATTTGCTCCTCTCATTGATCACTTTGTGGTTCAGGCAAACGTCAAGCGAAGGGAGTTGCGTAGTGTCGTCCAATAATGAATCAATCCGAAAGACCGTAACGGTTGCGATGGTTCTGTGCTTGGTGTGCTCAGTGATAGTAAGTGCATCGGCGGTTATCCTTCGGCCAGAACAGGCCGTGAATGAGAGAGCGAACATGCAGATGAATATTCTGCAAGCGGCTGGTTTATTCGACCCGCAACAGTCAATTCCCGACCAGTTTCAGATCGTGACAACGCGCCTCGTTAATCTGGATACAGGAGAATTTGTAAACGGGATGGACGTAGACCGGTACGACCAGAGGAAAGCGTCGAAAGATCCATCAATGAATCGTGTGCTATCTACCGACAAAGATATCGCTTCGATCAAGCGCCAAGCAAAGATCGCGAAAGTGTATTTGGTCGAGAACGGGGGACAGATTGATAAAATTATTCTCCCGATCCACGGATATGGATTATGGTCAACGCTTTACGGTTTTATGGCGCTTGAGGGTGACGGAAACACAATAGCGGGGCTAGGGTTCTATGAACACGCAGAAACACCTGGTCTGGGTGGTGAGGTGGATAACCCAAGTTGGAAAAAACAGTGGGCCGGCAAACGGGTGTATAAGGATGGTCGGGTCGCTCTCCGACTAGTCAAGGGTGGAGCGGACCGCAAAGACGCTTACGGGATTGACGCCCTGTCGGGAGCGACTATTACCTCTCGTGGTGTCGATAATTTGGTAAAATTTTGGCTGTCGGATACTGGATTCAAGCCTTTCCTGGATAACGTAAGAGAAGGACGGATCTGATGGCGAAAACAAAAGAATTATTGTTCGACCCGGTTGTTAATGACAATCCTATTGCGCTTCAGGTTTTGGGTATCTGTTCCGCCCTTGCGGTGACCTCGAGCATGTCGGTGGCATTCGTGATGTCACTGGCGGTTATCGCAGTGACAGCATTCTCGAACCTGTTCGTGTCAGTTATCCGATCTCAGATACCTAGCTCAATACGGATCATTGTGCAGATGACAATAATCGCCTCATTAGTGATCGTTGTGGATCAGATCCTAAAGGCCTTCGCTTATGAGATATCCAAACAGTTGTCAGTATTTGTCGGCTTAATCATAACCAACTGCATCGTGATGGGTCGCGCAGAAGCCTTTGCCATGAAAAATGGTCCTGTTGATTCATTCATAGATGGTATCGGTAACGGACTAGGATACAGCGCCATTTTAATGATTGTTGGTTTTGTACGTGAGCTCTTCGGTTCAGGCACGCTCTTTGGTGTTGAAGTTCTGACGAAGGTCACAGAGGGCGGGTGGTACTTCACGAACGGAATGATGCTTCTGCCGCCATCCGCCTTTTTCATTATCGGATTTCTGATTTGGGGTATTCGTGCGTGGAAGACGGCACAGATCGAAGCTGATGAGTTTAAGATCGCGCCTAACAGTAAAGTGAAGGAGGCGTAAGTTGGAGCATTATATTAGCTTGTTTGTTAAGGCGATTTTTATTGAAAACATGGCGCTCGCTTTTTTCTTAGGGATGTGCACGTTTCTGGCACTATCAAAAAATATTAAGACGGCCGTGGGACTCGGTATTGCCGTTGTCGTGGTTCTAGCGATCACTGTTCCGGTGAATAATCTGATTCTTACCGGCCTCCTCCGAGAGGGCGCGTTGACATGGATCTCGCCGGAACTGTCCAACGTTGACCTCCGATTTCTGGGTCTCCTCTCATACATTGGTGTGATTGCTGCATTGGTTCAAATTCTTGAAATGTTTTTAGACAAGTATGTGCCAGCGCTCTACAACGCACTTGGTGTATTTCTGCCGCTTATAACTGTGAATTGTGCGATTCTTGGCGCGTCACTTTTCATGGTAGAGCGTGACTACTCATTCGGGGAATCAGTGGTTTATGGATTAGGTGCCGGTGTTGGTTGGGCTCTTGCGATAACTGCCTTGGCAGGTGTCCGGGAGAAACTCAAGTATTCGGATGTACCAGATGGTCTTAAGGGCCTGGGTATTACATTTATAACGGTCGGACTGATGTCTCTGGGATTCATGTCCTTCTCCGGTGTGTCACTCTAAGGAGCATAGAACGTGGAAAATATGACCATCATTTTGGGTGTCGTGATGTTCACTGTGGTCGTGATCGGACTGGTTGCGATAATCTTGGTCGCCAGATCAAAGCTAGTGTCTGCTGGAGATGTCATGATCACCATAAATGATAACCCAGACCAGAGTATCCAAGTTGCTGCGGGTGGTAAGTTAATGAATACCCTCGCTGACGCGGGAATCTACCTGCCTTCTGCTTGCGGTGGCGGTGGTTCGTGTCAGCAGTGCCGGTGTGTGATCAGGTCGGGTGGTGGAGATATTCTTCCAACCGAAGCATCTGCTTTCACCAAAGGAGAAGTGAAAGAAGGGTGGCGGTTGTCGTGTCAAGTAGCTGTGAAGCAAGACATGAATATCGAAGTCGAACCAGAGCTCTTTGGTGTAAAGCGTTGGGAGTGTGAAGTTGTATCAAATCCCAACGTCGCGACCTTTATTAAAGAGTTAACCTTGAGGCTACCCGAGGGTGAGAATGTCGATTTTCGCGCCGGTGGCTACGTGCAGCTTGAGGTGCCGCCCCATGTTGTAAAGTTCGAAGACTTTGATGTGGAAGAGGAATACCGCAGTGATTGGGAGCGCTTTGGCTTTTTTAAGCTAGAGTCTAAAGTAGAAGAGACTGTGGTTCGTGCCTATTCTATGGCTAACTACCCAGAAGAACGTGGTGTAGTGAAATTTAATATCCGTATCGCGACGCCACCACCGGGTACTGAACTTCCTCCTGGTCAAATGAGCTCCTACACTTTCAACCTTAAGCCCGGTGACAAGATCGCGGTCTTTGGTCCGTTTGGAGAGTTTTTCGCTAAAGAAAGCGAGAATGAGATGGTCTTTATAGGTGGCGGCGCGGGAATGGCTCCTATGCGCTCACATATTTTTGATCAATTAAAGCGGTTGAATTCTAAGCGCAAGATTTCATTTTGGTATGGCGCACGTTCGCTCAGAGAAGTTTTTTACGAAGATGAGTATGATCAGTTGGCGCAAGAGAATGAAAATTTTGAGTGGCATCTGGCTCTGTCCGACCCACAACCTGAGGACGATTGGCAGGGTAAGACAGGGTTCATTCATAATGTGGTACTCGAGAACTACTTGAAAGATCACCCCGCGCCCGAAGATGTCGAATATTATATGTGTGGTCCGCCTATGATGAATGCGGCAGTCATCAAGATGCTAAAGGACCTCGGTGTGGAGGATGAAAACATCATGTTGGATGACTTTGGTGGTTAATTCGTTGAATAACCTAAAAAATGCCGCCGTTTTGGCGGCATTTTTCGTCTTGGCCTTGCTTGCCGGATGTTCAAGTGACCTTGAGATCAAAAAGCTATCCGGGCGCACGATGGGAACAAATTGGTCAGTGGTCATCGCGAACCCCATCGCCATCTACGACCAAAAGGAAGTTAAAGGGGAGATTGAAACGGTTTTATTCGAGGTGAACCGGCAGATGTCTACCTATGATCCGGCAAGCGAGATTTCCCGGTTCAACCAATTTGAAGACTTTAATACCTGGTTCCCCGTCAGTGAATTATTTGCGGCAACGACGGCCAGAGCCCTGAGATTTTCAGAGATCTCTAATGGTAGTTTTGACCCGACCGTTGGACCCCTCGTGAATCTATGGGGCTTCGGCCCCGGGACCAGTTCTGAGGTATTGCCATCCGATGATGCGATCGCTCTTGCGATGTCGACCGTCGGCTTTTCAGCAATCGATGTTCGTGAGTCGGATACCGTGGTAGGTTCGGCGATTCAGAAGAAAGCAGAGAGACATTTGGATCTCTCTGCGATAGCCAAGGGGCTTGGGGTTGACGAGGTTTATGCGCTGCTGGTTGACCTTGGTTATTCAAATTTTTTGGTGGAAATTGGCGGTGAGGTCCGCGTCAAAGGCGACAAAGACGGTTCCGGATGGAGAGTCGCTGTCGAGAAGCCTGTAAAAGAGGGCCGCGCTGTTGAGAGGTTACTATCACTAAAAGACATGGCTCTTGCTACCTCTGGCGATTACCGAAACTACCGCGAGATCGAGGGTGTGGCCTATTCGCATACAATCGACCCATCAACGGGGCGCCCGGTAACGCATCAATTGGCCTCGGTAACAGTAGCCGATTCTGCGTGCGCGATGGCTGACGGATGGGCTACAACCCTTTTGATTATGGGACCGACGAGAGGTTACCAGCTCGCGGTTGCAAAAAATCTCCCGGCAATGTTTATTGAGCGCGTTGGTGATGATTTTGTCATAAGAGAGACACCAAGATTTGAACAGTTGTTCGGGGGAGATATTTAGTGGGTTTAGGTTTATTTCTCACAGTATTTGGTGCGTTCATATTTCTGGTGGGCATAATGGCTATTGGTGTGATACTGGGACGACGGCCTATATCTGGAAGCTGCGGGGGAATCGGTCGACTGAATGGTGACGACGGTGAGTGCGCCCTATGTGGTGGTGACCCATCTAAGTGTGATGAGGCGATCAATGAAAAAAGCGTGGTTGGGAACATGAAAACCAGGGCCACAGTTCGGACAGGCGCCAAGGGAAAGGTCGCCTAACAAACACTCTGTAAAGTATACTGATCCGATGTTTTTAGAAACTCTACTCCGCAATACCCTGACGGATTTACTAGATCCGTCTGTACTCGATCTGGAAAATGAGAGTCACGGTCATAATGTCCCGGAGAACTCTGAGACGCACTTTCGGTTAGTGATAGTTTCTCAGATGTTCGACGGGCTATCTCGGGTTAGACGGCATCAGTTGGTTTATAAAGCCGCCGACGAGGCTCTTAAAAAAGGCGTTCACGCGCTAGCGATGCAATGTTTTACTGAGTCGGAGTGGGCTGATGATCCCCAGCGCTTGAGTTCCCCGCCATGTAGGGGTGGAATGAAAAAGGATCGTCGATGAGTCCGCTTGTCGTTGCGGCGTTTTATCAATTTGCCGAGTTGCCGGATTATCGAGATTTGCGGCCTGCTGTGCTAGACGTCTGCACATCAAATGGTATCCGTGGAACTTTGCTTCTTGCTGAGGAAGGAATCAATGGAACGATTGCTGGAACCCGTGAAGGAATCGACGCGGTCAGAGCTTGGCTTGATCTTGATGGACGCTTCGGCCGACTCGAGTACAAAGAGTCCTTGATGGATGCCGACAGTGTTCCGTTTTATCGCATGAAGGTGAAGCTAAAAAAAGAGATTGTCACCCTGGGCGTTCCAGGGATCAGTCCAAAATTGAAGGCCGGACGTTATGTCATGCCGGAAGATTGGAATGAGCTGATTAACGACCCTGAAACTATCACCATTGATACCCGTAATGACTATGAATATGAGGTGGGCACCTTCAAGGGTGCGATCAACCCGGAAACCAAGACATTTCGTGAGTTTCCAGAATGGGTGGCCGACAATTTAGATCCCAAGAAGCATAAAAAGATCGCCATGTTTTGTACTGGAGGGATTCGTTGTGAAAAATCAACAAGTTATCTACTCGAGAAAGGCTTTGAAGAGGTCTATCACCTTAAAGGCGGAGTGTTGAATTACTTCGAACAAGTGCCCCACACCGAGAGCATCTGGGAGGGTGAATGCTTTGTTTTTGATAACCGCGTCACGGTGAACCATCAGCTCGAACCTGGTGAATTTGACCAATG
>CAJWIY010000042.1 GCA_913042205.1 uncultured Gammaproteobacteria bacterium | reverse complement strand
CCGTGAGGGTGATAAACACCTCAAACGACCTGAAGGTTCGGCTATCGATGAATACCCCCGCGTGAGTCAGATCCCCTACCCCAATCTCGGAAATGACCCCGGTAGTCAGGAACAGGAATATGAACTGACTACTCAACGAAGGGAACATGGTGATGACCGTCTGCGGCAGGACGATATGCCGAAATATCGTTTTCTTTGATAGATTCAACGCCGCCGCGGCCTCTCGCTGGCCAACAGGTATGGATGCGAAACCGCTCCGAAAAATTTCCGCAAAATAACCCGAGAAGTTAATCGTTAGGGCGAGTAAGGCGTGAGCCCAGAATGGCCAGGTATAGCCAAGCGCCGAGGGTAGCCCGAACGCGATAAAAAATAGCTGAACAATGAGCGGGGTGTTACGGATAAAGTCAACGTAGGCAGCAGCAACCCAATCGATAACTGGCACCTGCCAATATCTGACCGACGCTAATATCAAAGCCAACGCCACCCCTAAGAGCCCGGCCGCGATCGTGAGGCCCGCGGAGATCAAAATCCCGTCGAACAGCAGCCCTAAGTATTCACTAGAACGATAAATTTCGAAGAATCGTAAGTTATCCATTAGACCTGCTTACTTATTTGTTGATATGACTGAGCCAAAACCATGCCACCCCCTTGGGCCTATTATTTGGGTCCAATCTGAGAGACTAAGCACCGTTTTGGTGCAATTGTTCGCAAATGTCAAACCAAAAAAGTGCAAATACGGGTGGTTTTGAGTGAAGTAAATGCAAACCAATAGCCACGACTCAGAGTCCGAAAGACAGTCTGCTGCGAGATCGTGATTCTTGACATTTCCTCTGCGTCACTGTCAGCTACAAACCGATGAAAGTACACAGCCATAGACAATATAGACGACACACTGGGCCGGCCGCGGTCGTGATTGCTCTGCTAGTATTTATGTGGACGTCGACGGTGTTGGCGGCTGAGTTGAGTGGACGACTAATTATCGTGTCTTCTTTCCCGGAGACGGTGTTTGACCGGTTCAAATCAGCGTTCGAGGCGAAAAACCCAAACCTCAAGGTCCACGTGCGCTCAAAGAAAACTTCCGCCGCCATTTCATTTGTCCAAGAAGCAAAGGCGGAATCCGTCGATCTACTGTGGTTATCTGCCCCCGACGCTTTTGAAGTTCTGAAACAATCTGGACACCTAGCCCAAGCCTTCGAGGTGCCTGTAGAAAAAATTCAGAAAATCGGAGGTTACCCGATCGATGATCCAGCGGGTTACTACCGGGGTTTCGCAGTGTCGGGGTACGGGATCATGTGGAATAGAGCCTACCTAGACCGACATGGGCTGCCGGAGCCACAGGGGTGGACAGATCTTCGCAATCCTGAATTCATGGGGCACCTCGGGATCTCAGCACCCTCTCGCTCAGGGAGCATGCACCTTATTATCGAGACGATTCTCCAGGGACAAGGTTGGACGGAGGGCTGGGCAACCATCATGGAAATCGCAAGTAACCTAGCAACCGTCACGGCACGAAGCTTCGGTGTTCTTGATGGTGTAAAAAAAGGTCGGTTCGGCGCAGGCCCTGTGATTGATTTCTTTGGCCTATCAGCGATGGCTACAGATCCCGCGATAGGATTTACATATCCCGACAATACGGTCTTCCTACCCGCCAATATTGCAATCGCCAAGGCGAGGCAAAATCCAGAGGCCGCTCGGGCTTTTGTTGACTTCATTCTCTCATCTGAGGGTCAACGAATCCTCCTAGAGCCGGAGATCAGCAGGTTACCAGTAGATCACAGCATTTATGAAAGCGTCGAGCGAGGCTATCCAAACCCGTTTGAGGAGAAATTGATCAGGAAAGGGATTACGTTTGATACAGAACTATCTCGTACCCGATACCATTTGGTGAATTCGCTTTTCGATACAATGATCACGTACCGACTGAGAGCTTATACAAATACATGGAGAGTATTGCGAGAGGCCGAAGTAGTTTCGTCGAAAAAAAGTAACTCTTTTGAACTAGCGCAACTGAAGCAGGCTCGACGCCTTCTGATCCGCGTACCTGTCTCTGAAGAGCAGGCGAACGATCCCAATTTTTCCAAGGAATTTGTTCGTCGTAAGCCCGGTCTGCCGGTACCTGTCCGTCAAGTTGAGCTGGAGCAGGAATGGACTAATTTCGCTCTCGTTAACCAATCTAAGGCCCTCAATTTATCTCAAAAAATAATCGATAACTCATCCGCTGATAATCCCGTGCTGCAATGACACGCATATTTCAATTCACCGGTATCAGAGGACGACTTTTTTTAGCATTTGGAAGTGTGGCGGCAATGACTGCAGTAGCTACAGTCATTGCCTGGATTTCCTTCGGTGGCGTTGGGGATAGCCTCAAAAGGATTGTGACAGACAACATACCAACGGTGGTATTGGCTGCAAGCCTTGCAGAGCAGAGTGGGATAATCACAGCAACTGCGCCGGCTCTTGCCGCTGCTGAGAGTGAGGCGGACCGGGCACGAGCGTGGACAATTCTTTCTCAGAATCTTAAGAGCATGGATAGCATGCTATCGGATGTGGATGCTGTTGTTCTGAGTGATGAAGCGAAGACTTTAATTCGTACCATTATTGACGAATTACAGGCGAACCTCAGAGCTCTAGATACTAACGTTCGGAAGCGGTTCTGGTTTCAGGATCGTAACGCAGAGCTCGTCGATCGCCTTAGATGGGCGCACGCTAACTTCCTAGACGAAGTTGAGCCAATGATTGAAGATGCACGTTTCCGGATCGAGCTGGCAGTAGATTCGGCAGAGACCAGCGATGGTGAGAGAGCTTTTGACTCAAATTTACCTGTAGAGACCAGACGGCAGGCGGCTCTGCTTCGTCTAAATGCCGCCGGAAATTTAAGCGTGGGCTTGATAGCGCGAGCTGCGAGCTTACCTGATCTGAGCGCCTTGAACGATACCTCCCTCTTTTTGAGCGAGGTACAGGATCGAGCCAGCTCCGATATGAATCAGCTCAAATCACTGCCGGAGGCGTTATCTCTCAGCCAGTCTTTCCAGGATATTTTAGCTTTCGCGGCAGGGCAAAATAACCTCTTCGAGTTACGACGAGACGAATTGACGACATTGGCAGAGGGTCAGAAGTTAGTCTCTACAAATCGTCAATTAGTGAACCAACTTCAAAATTTTATTTCAGAGCGCGTTGAAGCTGGAAAGATTACTTCTATAGAGGCCGCGCGACAGTCCGACACATCCATCGAAAATGGAAAACTTCTTTTACTCGCAGTTGCTGGGATAAGTCTTATTGTGGCCGTGCTAGTGGTCTGGCTATATGTTGGTCGCAATCTAGTTCGTCGTATCACTTCACTCGATGAAGCCATGCGACAAATTGCTGAAGGCAAGTTAGACACTCACATTGCCACACAAGGGAGAGACGAAATATCTGAGATGGCAGTGGCCCTACAAACGTTTCGTGACACCCTCGCAGAAACGCAGGCGGAACTTATTCAGGCAGGAAAACTAGCGGCTCTGGGACAGCTAGCTGCGGGCGTTGCGCATGAATTAAACCAACCGTTGGCCGCTATTAGGTCCTACGCTCACAATACAAATCGCCTGATTGAACAAAATGAGATGGATCAGGCAAGAGCTACCCTAAACCGGATCTCGGGTCTGGTGGAGCGCATGGGTGGAACGGTCAACCATTTGCGGAATTTGGCGCGCCGTTCGAGTAATACACTTGAGACCGTGGATCTCGGAAAGACCTGCGACGAAGCTTTGCAACTGCTGGAAGGTCGTATTCGTGATGCGGGTATTGCTGTCGTCTCGAATTTAAACCACGAGATCTGGAAAGTCAGGGCCGATGCTATCCGTCTGGAGCAAGTAATCATCAATCTCGTTGGCAATGCCATTGACGCTATGATCGGGACCACCGACCCACGGTTAGTGATAAGCGCCGAGGAGTCTGATTCTAAGATCTCGTTAATTATACAAGACAGTGGCACCGGCATCGCGAACGATGATTTGGGTCACATTTTTGATCCATTCTTTACCACCAAGAGTCCTGGTGATGGTGTCGGCCTCGGCCTCGCGATCTCGTTTAATATCGTAAAAGACTTCGGCGGCTCAATGCGAGCAAGCAGTGAGCCCAACGGACTTACGACCTTCCGCGTCACCTTAAACAAAGCAGAACAATATGATGGATAGAAAATGATCACGAAACAACACGGCCCTGTGATCTTCATCGATGACGATGAAGAGGTCAGAATCTCCGGAGCCCAAGCTCTAGAATTGGAGGGTTTCGAGGTGATCGCATTAGATTCTGCGCACGCTGCCCTCGAACACATCTCAGCCACCTGGCCAGGTATTATCGTTAGCGATGTAAAAATGCCCACCATGAGTGGCATGGATTTGTTGGATAGAATAACGACTATAGATCAAGACCTTCCCGTCGTTCTCATCACGGGTCATGGCGATATTTCACTAGCCGTAGAAGCGATTCACGCGGGCGCTTACGACTTTATAGAAAAGCCGGCCGATATGGAGCGTCTTATTGATACAGTCCATCGCGCCCTAGAAAAGCGTGCCCTGATTCTGGAGAATCGGATGCTCCGACAAAGGTCCGGAAATCTGGGTAATGAGATCGAGGGTCGGATAATTGGTATTACGCCTGCCATGATGACTCTGCGGCAAACCACACTAGATCTAGCCGATACAGATGTTGATGTATTGATCCTTGGCGAGACGGGCACAGGAAAGGAACTCGTAGCAAGATGCTTGCATGATTTCGGTTCGAGGCGCAAGTCGCGGTTTGTTGCATTAAATTGTGGTGCACTCCCAGAGTCAGTAATTGAGAGTGAGCTCTTTGGTCATGAGGCTGGCGCCTTCACTGGGGCAACCAAGCAACGAATTGGTAAAATTGAATACGCCGAGGGGGGCACCCTCTTTCTAGACGAAGTCGAGAGCATGCCGCCAGCCATCCAGGTCCGTTTGCTACGTGTATTACAAGAGCGAAAAATAGAACGCCTCGGTGGTAATGATTCTATCGCAGTGGATATACGAGTTATTGCCGCTACTAAAGAGAGTTTGCTCGACTTATCGACCGATGGATCATTTCGTGAAGATCTTTATTACCGTCTGCACGTGGCTAGCTTAAGTTTACCGCCGTTGCGAGATAGACCCGAAGATATCCCGATTTTGTTCTCCCTATTCGTCGAAAACGCAAGTGAACGATTCCGTCGACCGTTGCCCGAACTGGATGACACAATGATGCGCTATTTATTGGCTCAGTCATGGGCTGGTAATGTTCGCGAGCTCAGGAACGTAGCCGAACGATTTGTTCTTGGCATGCCAGTATCGGGAGCTCATGACAGCACTCCACAAAACCAGAAAGAGCCTGAGGTGCTAACAGACAAGGTATCCGCCTTTGAGCGCGAGACTATACGAGCGGCAATGATTCGAAACTCTGGGCGCGTTGGTAAGACCGCGGAAGCGTTAGGGATTCCCAGAAAACGACTCTATCTCCGGATGCAGAAGTATGGCTTAGACCCGGACCAGTTTAAGTAACACCAGTTAAATTATTTTGTGTCAAAATTGACTCACACTGAGTGAAAAAAGGATCAAAAAATACCTTACTTATTAGATCATCTCTCATAAAGATCCGCGCGGTTAAGGGATTTCCCGTCCTCTACTCTGCTGGCACACGCTTTGCAAACTTCTTAAGGCAGCCTCAACCCGGTGGGTTCAGGTGGTCTATAAAAATAAGGAGATGTTTTATGAAACGCGCACACGTGCTCGGTGCTGCTGCAATCGTTCTGTCAGCAGCCTCAATCCCCGCTTACGCCCTTAGCGGCAAGCTCACTATCGTAACGTCATACCCGACTGATACGACAGCAACATTCGAAAAGGCATTCGAAAAAAAATATCCCGGTGTCGACGTAGAAATGCTGAAAAAGAAGACTACCGCTGGAATAAAATACCTACAGGAGACTTCAGACAATAACCAGGCCGACATGTTCTGGGCGTCTGCGCCTGATGCCTTTGAAGTCCTTAAAGGGGACGACTTACTGGCTAAGTATGACGTGAAGGTTGGTGGAATACCTGAGAAGGTCGGTTCATTCCCGATAAATGATCCCGAGGGATACTACAAAGGCTTCGCTGCATCCGGCTACGGAATCATGTGGAACGAGCGTTATCTTAAGGCGAAAAAGCTTCCACCCCCAATGGAATGGGCAGACCTAAAGAAGCCGATCTATCACGGACACTCAGGTATGAGCGCCCCATCACGCTCCGGTACGACACACCTCACTGTTGAGACTGTGCTACAGGGTATGGGATGGAAAGACGGCTGGGCCGAATGGAAAGAAATCGCGGGTAACTTTAAGACGGTAACCGAGCGGAGTTTCGGTGTCCCAGATGGTGTCAACTCAGGATCATTTGGTGCGGGCATCGTTATCGACTTCTTTGGGTTGTCATCACAAGCCTCTGGGTTCCCTGTAGGCTTTAACTATCCTAAGGTAACGACCCTAGTACCGGCGAATATAGCGATAGTGAAGAATGCTCCCAACGCAGAGGCGGCGGCAGCCTTCATCGAGTTTATCCTTTCGACAGAGGGTCAGGAATTGTTACTCGATCCAAAGATCCGCCGTCTGCCGGTAAACCCTGCTACTTACGCCAAGGCACCTAAAGATTTTCCTAATCCTTTCAAGGATAAGACCATAGGAGCTGCCGTCAAATTTGACCTCGCACTATCAAAGGGAAGATACAACGTCATTAATTCATTATTTGATGTGATGATCACATATCGGCTGGATGAGCTGCGTGGCGCTGTCAAGGCAATCCAAGACGCAGAGGCCAAGCTCGCAGGTAATAATAATGCTGACGCGGCCAAATTAATCGCCGAGGCACGCGCGTTGGTCAATGAAGTACCTGTTACCGAGGCACAGGCTAGCGAGTCCGACTTCAATAATATCTTTAAGAAGAAACGTAAGAAGGCGACCACAAAAGTGACGGGTCGGCAGGCAGAAATAGAAAGCGAATGGGATAGTATGGTTGTAGCTAACTACGCCAAGGCCAAAGAACTGGCTGATAAAGCCGCTTCTATGCTTTAACCATTGGCTTACTAGACGGAACTGCCACCTCGAGGTGGCAGTTCTTTACGACTTTCATGTTCCGACCGAGGGTTTCGTTGAAAACTTCTACATTAACAGCCTTTTCCTCAGTAGAACGAGGGCCAGCGATTGCCGGTCTGATGATCGCGGTTTTCTTGCTGTTGTTCCTGATTGTGCCCGTAGGTCAGGTTATATTCGTGGCTTTTCAGGATCCGAATACAGGCGCATTTACGCTTATCAACTTCGCTGATTTCTTCGGTAATTCCCTGTTCGTGGAGTCGTTCTTCAATTCATTCTATGTGGCAAGTATGTCGGTGATAGTGGCATCGATCATTGCCATGCCCCTTGCCTATTTTACAACCCGGTTTAATTTTAGTGGCGCTCTGCTAATCCAAACCCTCGGAATTATTCCTTTAATTATGCCGCCATTTGTTGGTGCTGTGGCTATGCAGTTACTTTTTGGTTCAAACGGCTCGATCAATCTTTTGCTAGAAGAGCATCTAGGATTCACGATTCCATTTATGGAAGGTTTAAACGGGGTTATATTGGTCGAGAGTGTTCACTACTTTCCCTTTATTTTAATTAACTTGTCAGCGGCTCTAAACAATATTGACCGAGCAATGGAGGAATCCGCGCAGAATCTTGGAGCGCACGGCACACGTCTATTTCGCCGGATCGTATTCCCTCTGGCCATGCCCGGCTATGTGGCAGGCGCTGCTTTAGTTTTTATCAAAGTATTCGACGATCTTGGGACACCACTCCTCCTCAATATCAATAACATGCTCGCACCTCAGGCCTATCTGCGTATATCGTCGATAGGAATCGCGGACCCTATGGGCTACGTTATCTCTGTCATTTTGGTCGGCTTTTCACTGCTTTCGCTCTGGATATCTCTGCTCGCACTCAAGGACAAGGATTACGCTACCGTTCAGAAAGGTGGAGGCGGCTTGATGCGACGTGATCTCCGCACCTGGGAAAAAGTTGGATGTTACGGAGTGGTCATTCTTATTTTACTTCTCGTGTTGTCACCCCACATTGGACTGACGCTCCTCTCCTTCGGGACAGTTTGGTCGTTTGCGGTTATTCCCGACGGGTTCACCTTCGATCACTACACGACTGTATTCGATACCGCGTCACAATACATAACCAATACGCTCCTTTACGCGGGTATCGCCGCCCTTCTTGATGTGGTTCTTGCCACGAGTATTGCCTACATTGTCTGGCGTACGAAGCTCGTTGGACGAAAATGGCTGGATTATGGTGCCACCGCCGCACTTGCAGTGCCGGGGGTCGTGCTGGGAATCGGTTATCTCCGTACTTACCACAGTTTCGACGTCCCTATCATCAACGAACCACTCGCATCGTGGTGGGTCATCATTGTAATTGCCATGACAATCCGCCGACTACCCTACGCTCTTAGAGCCTGCGTTGCTGCCATTCAACAAGTCAGTGTCATGCTTGAGGAGGCAGCCGAAAACTTAGGAGCAACCAAAGGACGTACGGTTTGGCGAATCGTTGTGCCACTGATGTCTGGCGGTATCCTTGCCGGATTCGTCACTAGCTTCGCGACCGCGTCTGTTGAGTTGTCAGCGACCATTATGCTTGTGGCAAAAGATTCCGATGCCCCACTCGCATTTGGTATCTATGAATTTATGCAGTCCACATCTGGACGAGGACCAGGAGCAGCGCTAGGAATTATCGCAGTGCTATTCGTTGGGATTGGTACCTATTTTTCCCATGTGATCATCGAACGTAGTAAAAAACTACGTGAGTCAAATTCAATTGTCGCGGAAGGAGGCACCACATGACCGCAAATATCGGAAATTCCGCTGGAGTTGTGATAAACGACCTCAATCTCTCCTTTGGTGAAACACATGTCCTGAAAGGAGTGAATCTGAGCATTGAGGCGGGAGAATTTTTCGCCTTCCTAGGCCCTTCAGGTTCAGGTAAATCAACATTATTGCGAGCGATCGCTGGTTTTGGACCGCGGCCAACGGGACGAATTCTGATTGACGGTGAAGATATCGCTGACCAACCGCCCTGGAAGCGAAATGTGGGTATGGTGTTTCAGAGTTATGCGCTGTGGCCTCACATGACCGTCCATAAGAATGTCGCTTTTGGTCTAGAAGAACGGGGCGTTCCTGCCCCCGAAATTAAGCGCCGAGTAGACGCGGTTCTTGATATGGTAGGTCTGATTGATCTCGCGGAGCGACGGCCTTCCCAATTATCAGGAGGCCAACAGCAGAGAATAGCACTAGCCAGAACCGTTGTTGTTGAGCCCAAAGTATTACTGCTAGACGAGCCACTTTCGAATCTGGACGCCAATTTACGTGTACAGATGCGTCGCGAAATCCGTGACCTGCAAAAAGAGCTTAGGCTAACCACGATCTTTGTGACCCATGATCAAGAAGAGGCTAATACTACTTCCGACAGGATGGCGGTCCTTGATGAGGGCGTGATCCAACAGGTCGGTGCCCCGGTCGAGCTTTACGATAAACCCAGTAATCTTTTTGTGGCTAACTTTTTAGGTAGCGCTAATGTTTTGCAGGGCAAGATGTCTGTAGGGAAGGATAGAAAATGCAAGTTTCAGTCAGAAAACGGCGTTGCAATAAATCTTGGCGCCCAGCCACCGAATGAAGGTGCGGTGGTATTTCGCCCACAAAACGTCCGTATATCGAAGGCTGGAACAAACTGTAAAGCGGGTAACGTGCAATTTCAGGGTACCGTGGGGCACATGGAGTTTCATGGGAATATTGTCCGATATGGCGTCGACGTGAGTGGACACCTAATCTTGATCGATGAAACACATCAGCGTGGTTCGGTGCTGTTCGATATTGGTGCATCCGTAGACCTTCAGGTGAAGCAAGGTCAAATCATGGTCGTGCCTGGTCATTAATCTATATTTATTCCAGAAGACGGCCCCCTAATTAAGGATCGCATCGCGAACAGTCCCAGTAACGGGCCGGGAACAAGGAGCCAGACGACGTATACGCCCAGCACGTCGATCCATCCAGTCAAAAGAATGATCGAGCCGATCGAGATGAGGAACCCGATACTGTTCTGGATCGATAACGCACTCCCCACTAGTTCCGGGGAACAAGCTTTTGAAGAAATTGCAGAAAACTGGGCCGAGTCCGCGATCACAAAGAAGCCCCAGATAGCTAAAACAACGATCGCCAGCCACTTGAACCCTATCAGGAAAGGATAGAGCACACAAAGGAGCCCTGAAATTGCGAGTGATACAAAAGCAACACAACCACTACCCCAGATCCGACTCATAAGGCCACCCCAAAGAGCCCCACAGAAGCCAATACCGATCACTCCAAAGGACCACGCGGAAATCTCCTTCGTCGTCGCATGTGGCATTGCGCCAGCGACCAGCCAAGGCACCAAGGTCCAGAACGCGTAGAGCTCCCACATGTGCCCAAAATAACCACAAGCCGAGGCACGGAACTGCGCAATCCGAAAATTTTGGAATACAGCACCCCAACGGAAAGAGCGAACGAATTGGACCCCAAACGGCCCCTCCCCAATCCGTTGGACTAGTAATCCCCCCGACACCGCGAAGAAAGAGACAAGTGCGAGGGTAATACGCCAGTCTGGCGACCAGTTAATCGAACTCAGGAGATGCGGCGATGCGGTACCGAGGGTCAGCATTCCCACTACTAGCCCCAACCCGAGTCCCGGAAGATTAGGCGACCAGCTCACGATCAACTTCATTCCGATTGGGTAAATCCCAGCAAGACAGACACCAATAATGAATCGATAGAGCAAGCCATGTGACAGTTCAAAGGCACAGTAGGCGAACAAAATATTCGCTATAGCCCCTGATACCGAGGCCCATAAAAATATCTGAGATGGTTTAAATTTGTCAGCAAGATTAGAAACCGCGAGCCCCATGGTTCCTGCAATAAATCCAGCCTGAACTGCGCTGGTCAATAGTCCAAGATCCGAGGGTTGAAGGCCCCAATCATCCGTCAGATCGACAGAAACACCGTTAACGCTGAACCAAAGTGTACATCCTAAAAACTGTGCGAAGGCGATACCGATAACCTGACGCATTTCTATTCCTTCTATGCGAGCTAATTGGGGTTCAAGAGGAGTATCCTCGATTTTGAGAATAAAATTGGCAAGGATCCACGATAACCACCATCCATTGACCAAACGGATATTGGAGACTATTCTGAATTCTGAATTCAGAACGCGATATGACGGGAATTCATGCAGATCCAGAAAATTGATCTTGTCGACCAAGTCTACGATGCGATCAGAAAACAGATACTTATGGGTGCCCTAAACCCAGAATCACCTCTCCGGCAGGAGGAACTAGCGGAGCAACTTGGGGTCAGCCGTCAGCCGGTTAGTCACGCGCTTGTGTTGCTGGAACGTGAGGGGCTGGTCTCTGACTATGGCCGCAAGGGCAAGATGGTTGCCCCTATTATACCGGAGCACCTGAGGGACCTGTATCAGGTCCGTGGCGCAATCGATGGGCTCGCTGCGTATCTGTGCGCGCAACGCATCGACAGCGAACTAGAAGACCTCCTGAGCAAGCTGATAGATCAAGGTAACTCGGCCTCACGTGATGGATCGATTCAATCACTCGCGCTGGCTGATATCGCGTTCCATCGGGCACTCTATGAGCAGTCCGGAAATCCAGAGATCACCAAGCTGGCCGACCAATCATGGAGCCACATGGTGAGATCAATGCATCAGGTACTCGAGAATTACGATATTCGGTCCGGGATCTGGGATGAGCATCGCCTGATAGCGGAAGCGATTATCAGTGGAGACCCTGAGCTGGCACGTAACAGAGCGAGTGAGCACGCCTACTCGGCCGGTCAGCTTACATATCGGTGGCTGACAGGGCCCTAGATAAGAAAAAGAGGAAACATATATGGAACTGACGCAGGAACAACTAGAACAATTCGATCGCGAGGGCTATCTATTCCTTCCGAATCTTTTTTCGCCTGAGGAGGCCGCCTTTTTGAAGGGTGAGGCCGAGACCATTTATCGGATGGACCGAAAAGAAGTGTGGCGTGAGAAAACTGGTGTCGCGCGCACAGCGTTCGCGGCACACCAATATAATGAGGGATTCCGTCGACTGGGTGCCCACCCCCGCCTCATCCAACCAGTGGAGCAACTTCTCGACGGAAAGGTATACATGCACCAGTACAAGGTCAACGCCAAGGCACCGTTTGATGGTGCGGTCTG
Organism: uncultured Gammaproteobacteria bacterium; assembly: GCA_913042205.1. GTDB lineage: Bacteria > Pseudomonadota > Gammaproteobacteria > Pseudomonadales > Litorivicinaceae > HIMB30. The sequence continues at coordinate 4,690 of CAJWIY010000042.1, read as the reverse complement.
GCAATGGCATCAAGACTACGGTACCTGGAAGCGCGACGATGAGATGCCCGAACCACGAGCGATGAATATAAGCGTGTTCCTTGACGACGTCACCGCCGCGAATGGTCCACTTTTATTCATCCCCGGGAGCCACAAACAAGGCGTGGTCAAGGCCGGGCACGACTTGGAAACCACAAGCTACCCTCTGTGGACATTGGATCGAGATACAGTGACCGAGTTAGCCGAACAGGGCGGCTGCGTTGCCCCAACCGGTCCCGCCGGAAGCATGCTACTGTTTTCCTCCCTACTAGTTCACGCAAGCCCACCAAACATCTCACCATTTGGCCGGACCATCGTGTATCTGTCACTTTGTGAGGTCAGTAACCATATCCGCGCATTCAACCGCGAGGAGTGGATCGCACACAGAGACTTTACACCCATCGAGGCACTCGAGGACGACTGTCTCCAGGAACTGCTCTCTGAGACCGCGTAAGGGAATTAAATGTATATCTATGACGAGCTAGTGCGACGCGTCGACCAACCAGTACGAGTGGGCCTCATCGGCGCCGGTAAGTTTGGCTCCATGTTCTTGAGCCAGGTACCGACGACCGACGGACTTGAAGTCAGGGCGATCGCTGACCTCGACCCTGAACGAGCCCGGGAGGCTTGTCGCAGCGTCGGATGGACAACAGATTTAATTAGACAGACGAAATTCTTCGATAACACCCAGGCCATGATCGACAATTGTGGTCTCGATGTCTTAGTTGAGGCGACAGGTAACCCTAACGCGGGTATCTCGCACGCAAAGATGGCAATCGCAAGTAAGACCCATATTGTTATGGTCAACGTAGAGGCTGACGTGTTGGCCGGTGGCATCCTTGCGAAAGAGGCAAACGAGGCGGGAATCGTGTACTCGATGGCTTACGGAGACCAACCCGCCCTCACCATCGAACTCGTTGAGTGGGCCCGCGCTACCGGGTTTGAGGTCGTTGCCGCGGGCAAAGGCACAAAGTACATGCCCGAGTATCACTACTCGACCCCAGACACGGTATGGGACCACTACGGGCTGACCCCCGAGCAGGCCGCAAAGGCCGGCATGAATAGCCAAATGTTCAACAGCTTTCTTGACGGTACGAAGTCTGCATTGGAAATGGCCGCAATCTCCAACGGCACAGGACTAAAGGCCCCTGAGCAGGGATTGACCTTTCCGCCCGCCGGGATGGATGATCTGGCTCACGTGCTGAGGCCCCGGCCCCTAGGTGGTCAGCTCGACGAGACCGGTATGGTCGAGGTCGTAACGTCTGTAGAGCGTGACGGTCGACCGGTCTACCGTGACCTGCGATGGGGCGTGTATGTGGTCATCGAGGCACCCAATGACTATGCCTCGGCGTGCTTCAAACAGTATGGGATGAACACCGACTCAACGGGTCGCTTCTCCGCAATGTACAAGCCATTCCACCTCATCGGCTTAGAGCTTAATATTTCGATACTGTCGGCGGCTCTCTTAAAGAAGCCGACCGGCTCCACACTTGACTTCAATAGCGACGTGGTGGCGACAGCGAAACGCGACCTCAAGGCAGGAGAAATGCTAGATGGTGAGGGTGGTTTTACGGTCTACGGTAAACTGATGCCGGCCAATAAATCTCTCAGAATGGGTGGATTACCGATTGGGCTCGCGCATCGCATTAGACTGAAAAATAACGTCAACACAGACCAGCAAATTTCGTGGGATGATGTCGAAATAGACCCCACAGATCAGGCCGTATCCGTAAGAAAAGAGATGGAGAAGCTTTACAGCTAATAGATCGCCTGTACTCGATAAACCAAGGCAATTACCTCACGATAGCGAGAAATGATGTGACTCCATCGGAACATTCAGGGGATATCTAATTGCAAGAGAGGGGCGTGTTGTTGCGCGCCGTATACATCGCTCTCCCCAACCGCCCCCGACGACCGTGCGCGCTTGATCGTTACCTTGATAGCCAAAGCCGGCTCAAATTCGATAACAGACAACACGTCATGGATTGCTATCCCGTACAGGGACGCAAACGACTGAGCCGAGAGCTGTCCTGACCGAACAACCCTCTGGTAATCAGTCGGATCACTAAAAAGAACATCGAACGTCAACTCGAACGGTCCCGCGTTCTTTGAACGTATAACCGTCGCGAGGTCGGATAGCATCATCGTCTGACTCCCATCAGATCAACGGTAATTGGAAAACGACTCACCGGGTCATCAACAGTCATCAGGTGGTAGAGGCTAAATTCATAGACGACCCCATGCGAGATATCGGACGGTGAATACGGAAACGCGAGATTCCCTGCTGTTGACTGCCGACCCGGGTAGCCAAAATGCAAAAGTGTCGATCGGGCGAACGAACAGATTGTGTCCGCCAGTGCCTGAGTCGCCGCAACAACCTCTATAATCAAACCAATCTCGTGGGGATCGAGATCACGCAATGGCTCAAGTTCACCCATCACAGCATCCCGACCATAACAACGAAAGATAACGGATACATCGGCCTCGTCGATGGATTGAAAGTTCTGAAATACTGTCCTCCTTACATCTTCGAGTACCTGATCGAGCTGAGAAATCAGGTCCGGCGCCCTAATCCCCGCGATGGCTATTGTCCGAAACCCTACCGGCTTAGCCCCCTCGAGTTTGACTGTGTAGCGCTCTGACGGATTAAGCCCCGTACCCGTGACACGGACCCGCCTCTGATCGATCTGTTCAAATCGACAACTGGTCAGGTCAAGAACCCCACCCGGTCCGGGCAAATAACGGGGGTCGGCCTTCTCGTACAATGTATGCGCAGCAACAGAGGTCACTGTGCAGTGACGGTCGGGGTTTAAAGCCTCCAACACGAATCCGTCGTGATCCAGTGTCCCGAGCATACAGTCTGCACCACTCCCCGGAACTGCTGCGATCGCGGCACACTCAAGAATCTTCCCCATATGTAACGCCAGCGCTTCAGGATACCCTGCTCGTATCGGAACAGCGGCGAATACAGCCGGATCATAGCAACGCCCTGTGACGATTATGTCAGCGCGTTGATTCAATGCACCAATCACAGGCTCAACACCCATCTGAGCCACAATGCAGGTGGAGTCAATAATATCTCTCTCAGTCAATGGCTTAACCGGTCCCAGCTGACTAATTCGACCCTCAGCTAACGCCCGCGTGACCTCCTCTACAGACTGGTCAGCAGCGATGTGAGCGACATGCGCTGAGCGATTCAAATCGAGCAAGACGTCCTGCACAATGTCGAGACACCACCTGAGGTGTCTGGCCGCACCCGAACCTCCCGCCGTGCCAATCAAGACGGGAATACTGAGATCGAGACCAGCCTCAATCATTAGCGCAAGATCACGCTTCACTGCGTCTCGGTCTGTAAATGATTGGCCCGCGCCGAGGTAATAGGGACCCGGATCGGTGGAACCCGCATCTACCGCTATCGCACTCGGCCTCCTTGATAGCCCCTCACGAAATGATGCCTCGGGGAAGCCGTATCCTAGGATTGCAGTCGGGGAAAGAATAGAGATATGAGTCGTCAATGTCAGGCCCCATCGATTGTTCGCCTGACCTTCAATCAAGCCCTACTTCTGAAGTTTACAAGTAGAGATCCCTAAAATGGAATAGAGACCACACCGTTCAAAAAGTCCGGTCGCTAGAGGGATGAGGCCGATCAGTCCCCAGGGTCCGATTGCACCTACCATGACGAGGCCCAAAAAAAATGACCCACCAAGAATCCGTGCCCACTTATCGAAACCGCCCACATTTGCTTTCATAGCTATCTCCTGAATTGTGGGTCGCATGATAGACGCAAGGAACCAGATTTGAGAAGGATCAATCAATTTTTTCGTGAAGAGAACAATCCGAACCACCAGCGTCACTCGATATATGGAATGTCTTGTAACCCGATAAGTCTAGGCTACACCTATCGGAACTCTCTGAATAGCTCCCATTCAGATAAGAAGGAGAGCTATCCAGAGCTACCTATTGATTGTCTTAAGCCTGAGCACCCTCAACTAATGGAGTCAGGCTTGTTGATCTATGACGACAGACAATCTTTTAGGGCTTTGGCCATTTGCCGAATCAGATTCTGATAAAGATCGACCCCCGGCTTGAGCTCTGCCCCCAATGGATCCAATACGCCCGTCCTGGCATCGGTGCCGTCTGTGATAACTTCTACCACCCTAGGTTCAAATTGTGGCTCAGAAAAAACACAAGTCGCTTTCGAACTCTTGACCTTATCCCTCAGCTCTTTGAGACGCTTCGCTCCCGGCATTACCTCGGGGGATACGGTAATAGTACCGACGGCCCTGACCCCGAAACGGTTCTCAAAGTACTGATACGCGTCATGAAAGGCGATGAATTCTCTGCCCTGCAATCCGGCGAGTTCTGCCTCTATTTCCGTCGCGAGTTCGTCAAGTCTGGCCTCGGTCTTCTTTGCATTTGACTCGTATCGCGCCGCATTTACCGGATCAATCGATGACAGCTGGGTCTGTATTTCGCGGACCATGACCTTGGCGTTCAGTGGATCCAGCCAAAAATGAGGATCATGCTCACCATGGCCGTGATCGTCATGCTTGTCATGGTCGTCATGCTTGTCATGCTTGGCATGGTCATCATGCTTGTCATGGTCATCATGCTTGGCATGCTTGTCATGATCATCATGCTTGTCATGATCATCATGCTTGTCATGGTCATC
>CAJWIY010000041.1 GCA_913042205.1 uncultured Gammaproteobacteria bacterium | reverse complement strand
CCCAACGGAATGGTTGGGGACGGAATTAGCCATCGACAATGGCGGCTCAACAGAAAACGACTCAATAACACCAAGTGACTCTAATTGGCGCGCTAGACGCATCGCCTGAAAGTAATCAAACTCCCCTGGCTTACTGCAGAGATGTTTTAGGGGCTTAGACGTTCCGAGGCGATCAATAGCGGCCACTTTAGAACCTCCGCACTTTTTATTTTTTCAACAGTAAACCGACTCGTGCAATTTATCGGGCACAGTCGAGTCACCAACATTTGAAGAACGTCTGCATACGCGAAAATCTCCTGCGGCGAATCGAATTCGTCGTCATCTAGGCGAACTCTTACGTCGTAGCACGGAAGGTTACCAAGCCGGTAGATTACGCTAGTGACGTTAAGCTGCGTTTCAACGATTCCCAACTCAAACCTGCGGAGTACACCTGCAGATGCCCCAGTGCGTTCGCCATAGAATCTCCAAAGCTTTTTAAGCCTCGCGGTGTCGGAGAATAAGTTAATCTCACAGGCATAAGCATCTAACAGACCATTTAACAAATCCAGCTCATTTAAAGGCACGTCTTGATACCGGGTTGTCTTCGCAACACTCGTCATCTCAAACCGGCCAAGATCCGAATTAAGCCCACGAAATATTTGTCCGGCCGGGAGGTTTTCTACGGCAGAGCCATTGCTACACAGCAATCTGGCGTGAATCGGATTTGTTAACTTATCGATATGGTTGTTATCTACGGAGACAGAGGTTCTGATAATCCCTTTATCGAGAGTTTTGGTGGTTGGGCCTTTTTTAACCACTTGGAACCGGCCTATGATCTCAGAATCAGCAGATTTGGTTGAAAAATCTGGTGTCAGAACCACCTCTGACGTGTCTCCCGCCAACGTCGTACTCACCTCTAAAACGTCCACTGGAATCTCGGAGTTGGACTCCGCTAAATTGATATTGAAGTCGAGAGCGCTACGCATACCCCTATACGCAACTGGCAGCGAGCCTTTCTCGTACATATTTTCAACGATGATCGGGTTTAATAAAAAGTAGCTGGGATTTACCTCAACGTTTTCAAATACGTTTCCCGTCAACGTGAGTACGAGGTCCAACTTTTCTGCAGACTCCGCCGCTTCAAGAGTGCCGACGTTGCGCTCTTCTTCCATCTGGTCATGGATCTGCTGAAGCTTTACCTCAAAATTTCTCATGACACCCGGAAAGCCCTGGAAAAATTCCAACAGATCAAAAGGAAGTGATCCCTGGTTACGTGTCAGTTGACTCGCAAACTCATTGCCTTCGAAAAGGTTTCGGAGTTGACTTTGATCCGCATACATTGAGGCCCCATCGAGTTGAACTTCGATCTTGGAGACAAAGCGTCGTATGGATTCATAGATGATCTGTGCGCCGAAAAGATCGCCATGTATTAGGAACGGTAGCGTCTTTAGAGAAGAGATCGGGAATGCCTGGGTCGATCTTAAGGACAACGTTAGGGTCGTTTCGTCACGCGCAGCGTTGTAGTCCGCCCCTGCGTGCTGGAGAGCGAGGGGCATGACTGCCAAATCCGAGAGAATCCGAAACCTTTGAGTTCCTTTGTTGGGTCGTTGAAGTAGAACCTCTTCGCCTCGTTCGAGTTTCGTAAACTTATCCACCTGAGAACTCAGGTTGAGAATAGTCATGGACCCGCGGGGCACGAATTCGCTCGGGAACAGATGTTTGCCAACCGCCTGGCGAAGCGCGGACGAGCCACGGTCTATCAGTTCATCGGCAGAGTCAAGAACATACGCCATTGAGCGCAGCAGCACATCAACATCAGGATCCACGCTAAGTTGATCCGCAGCTCTTTGGCGTTCTTCTGTCGAATTTGACCTAAGCTTCGTGAGGAGTTCTTCGTAACGTTGGTCGGAGTGGCTGGTCATGGTGCCGAACTTCCTGCTTTAATTACTCTAAGAGAGATTGACGAGTCGATTTCCATTAGCACTTGGGCGTAACAGCGACTCGGCAAGGGGCGGCTCAAGATTGAACAAACCAGGCGAATACCGCCCTCGATATCTCGTCGTTCCTGCAGAACAGTCATCCGCACCTCCTGAATACGGTGATCGCAACCAAGAATAATGTCCTTAACTTGCTCCAGAATACCGCTCCGCAGATCTTTTGGGCACCGCGCAAGGGAGAGAGCGAGGGTCCGAAGTCCAAGCCTCGGATTGGCCAAGCATGACCCGGGCGAACTATTGCAAAGGTCTTCCAGCTCACTCCTTACTGTCTCGGCGAACTCATTATCTCTCCCCTGAGCACTCTCGGGCGGCTCCAGTAATCGATTGCGAGAGAGCAATCTCATTATCGTTTATGGAACCATTCTGAACGTGACAACTTATTCAATGTTGGTCCTGCGTAATGCGTGATCGAGTTAAATCTCATCTCAATTTCACTAAAAAGCCGCGTTCTGGGAAACTCTTCCGTGTCGACAATATCTGGCATCTGAGTTGATATTCGAACGACACTCGCCCCAAGCAGTGATACAAGATAGGCGACAGTCTTATTCCCAAACTCATCCCATAATTCCCAGTCAACCGTCACAACCAGCGAGGACGGCGTATCCGGCTGACATATAAACTCATGCCAATCAATTATTGTCTCATCCTGCACTACCTTGAATTTAACGGTCCGGTTTTGAGCGCCTTGCAGCGGCGCACTATCCTCTGCCCGTAGCGGCACCTCCACTTCATGCTGATAGCCGTACACGTGACCTTCTATTTCCCGACTGGGCGCCGAGTCAGGTTGCATATGAATCGCGAGTGGGTCGAAAGTCTCTTGCTCCGATGAGCTTACCGTGTATGCTCGGACGGTCCCGACATAAGCCATAGCTTCCTCCCTCCTTAGCCCATTCCGACATGGGTTGTAAGTTCACCCACTGGATAATTACGATGCTCGTGTAATCGAAAAGTTAACCGATATGAATCGTGAGTGGTCTCGGGATCGTTGACGAATTCGCAAAATCCCGCACTAAGGGGACGAGTACGCAGTAGTTCCGCTCTTGGTTTTGGAGTATCGAGCACGAAAGCACCAATCTGGTCATTAATGGCGGCGACCCTCTCATTTACGCTCATAGAGCTACCGATATTATCTCGCGCCCATCCTTTCAATTTATGCAATATTCGTAAGATCTGAACAAGGCCGACGAGTTCAGGCGGGCGGGCGGCATCGACTCTCTGGGGGCTATGTGTGCCACCGTGAATCCCGCCAATCGGACGGGCCTCATCGAACCTCAATGGGCGCTGAGGGTGGACACAAACCGGCACGACCATCCCGCTCCTCTGGAGCGTTTCGACAGTACTAGGCCCAAACCAATATACGGGCCGCGCCTCGTAATCGAGCGTGCCCTGTTGGAGATCCGAGGAAACAGTTCCTCGTAGATCAATGAGCGTCTCAATTAGATCTATAACGAGATCGACAGATCCAGGACAATCAAAGGTACCGAGTTCTCGACTCTCCCCCCTATCGCCAAGATCGATTACCTGCTGCACTGCAATCACCGAACTTTGGGGAGTCAAGAAAAGAAAGCTACCGCAGGTCTCCGTAGAAATATTACGGAGCGAGCTATCGAGTTCTATTCCGATATTTTCCAACCCATCTAGGATCGAGTAATCGTCAGCTTCCAACAAAGACAACCTGGGATCAAGCAACATCGGCGTACTCGCCAGTTCTCCTATTGCCGCTAGGTACTTATAAACTGGACGGGTTTCAAAGCTAAATCCAACAGGAAACCCCAAAACAACGGCGGAAAACGGATCACCTCCGTATTGGCCTATTTCACTCTGATAAATTGCCGAATAAAGATCGGTATTCACGACGTCAAGATCGCAATCGTTCAGCAATGCTTGGGGTGATGCATTCAGAGCCCAGATTTCAAGAAATTGATGGCTCATTCCCGCTTTTAAAATTCGATCTAGCCCTAACCAGGACTCTTTCAATTCATTAAAAACAGGGTCCTCGCGGATCGCGTTTTGGAATTCCTCATATAGTGCTCTTAAGTTGAGATAGAGCTGATCCAGCCCTAAAGGCTGGCTATCGGAAGACGATAGCCCCTTTATTAATTTCATTCCTTCAATGACACTCTGCAACTCAACGCTCGGCAACTGGGTCGCTACTCCATTAATTCCCTCGATATCAACGCCTCCCTTTTCGATTCCTGCGCGAATCTCCCTCTGAACCGTCTCCCAATCGCCCAGTAATCCTCCCAGGATCTTTAATGCTCCAGTGTTGAGATGTGGAACATCGAAAGCGTCGGGCACGAGCCTGCAAGCGGAGAGAGGGGAAAGGAACGACACGATGTCAGACGGCTGGTAGCGCACAAAGACCCGCTCTTTACTTCCCCAAAAGTCCAGCTCGAGTTGCAGATCTATTGATGGCGACCAAAACCCGAGCAGCTCGCGCGAGTGGTGCACACTTAAGGGTACTTCGATTGGGGCCAGCATTCCCCTGAAGTTTCCGACAACTAAGACCTTTAGACGGCTCTCATTTACCCGGTCTACGTCCGAGTACGCCCAGTCATGCGGGGGAATATAAGGCGCAGGAATATCAACTGGCATCTCGTCCCTCAGTCGGCCAACATGTTGCTATATGAGGAGGAGTGTTCGTGGGACGCTCCTGTGCCGCCTTAATTACTGCATCCTTCCCTATGATTTCATACTCTAGGTCAATATGACCCAAGCGCTGTTGCTTAAATACTCGTGAATATTCGGGAAAGTCATCCTTGGTAAGTCGCAAAGTGTCGCTTTCGAACCCTTCGAGGAATGCTGGATACCCGCGCAGACCTTTATAGACCTTGCGTAACTCGAATATTCCAAAATCGATATCAAGACGAAAATCCGAGCATGCATGCGACCATTCGATCTGACCCTGGGTTAAGAAGTTTTGATTAACCAACCGTTGCCGCGTTTCACCATTGTCACAGAGCAGCGTCATAGTGGTCTTTACCGGTTTTAATAATGCCTGCTTGTTTACCATCACCGGTCGGGTCAAAAGTTGGGTGGGATAGGTGTCCTGCATCGCTTGCAGCCCGAGGCGGCCACTGGACAGGAAGCTGAAGAAGTTCTCGGTGAGAGGAAGACCGCGTTCACCGACTTCCCGCGGGACAAGCCCGACCCCTGGGCTGGTCTTGACAAAAGGTTTCAGCTTTTGATCTACGAAAGTCCATACAAGCCCGCCATTCTGAAACAATCGAGAGAACCTGGCGCTCTCGGGGACATTGTCCATGCCAGCGAGCACCTCTTCTCTCCAGAGGGAGTCCGTCTGACAGGCGGCCTCTTCCAGAAGGTAGTCCTCGCTGACATAGAGAGGCGCCGAAAGTAAGTCCCAATATATGCGAGAGTATTTATCGCGGAGCCCCAACATCATCTCAAGGCTGCGAATTGATTTGTAACCGGAGGCTAACGCCGTCGTACCGGATCCTGGATCGTCTCCAGATAGGAAGCGATCAGTGATTGTTGCGAAGGATGCGGTACGACTGTCGGCAGAGAATGCAATTAGTTCCAAAGCGGGGAGGTAGTTATCTTTATATTCTTTTGCCGCGTTTTCAAGTTGCTCGTCACGCGCAGGTTCGCCCTTTTCCTTATCGAGCTTCTTCTTAGTTTTTACCCCTTTTTTAGCCTCTTTGCTGACCGCCTTACCAACCGCGCCAAATTTGCTCAGCATTTTTAGGCCAAGCTTCGTCAGTGTTTTGCTCGGCCCACCACCCCCTTCGTCTCCCCCAAGGAGCTCTACTTTCCTGTGGAAGAGAGTCAGCTCTAGCCAGTCAGGCCGCTCGTCTGGAAAGAAAGATTCTTGGTTCTCCTCAGCGATAATTCGCAGTGCAGACCGATAAGGATTTCTACGCGCTGACGCCATTTGAATAATATTCGCCTGTGCCATTTCCCGATTCGATAACTGGCTATTACCTAAAAGCACTGTCTCGGCGTAATCCGTCCAAACCTGAAGACGACGTTTAAAGAAATCTTTCTGTATTTCATCCTCCGCCTCATCGAGCCATGCACCTGTCGTCCCGGTCTTTCGCACCTGAGCGAAGAAGCTGTTAATAAATCCTACTCCTTCATCACTCCACACCGGCTGAACTATTTCCTCGACGGCAGGGGGAGTTTCTGCCCAAAGATCACCGCTGCTTATCTCTGGCTTAATCTTTAACAATTCATCGTTGGCAAGATAAAGCAGCCACGTTAATTCAGGATCAATTCCTGATACGAGATTCTGAAACGCTTTGGTCCAAAACTCTCGTTTCTCAGGCAATGACTCTGGCTCGCTTGAATATTGATCCCACACCTTACTGTAGACAAACGCAGTGAAAACCGTTGCCGCTAAATCCGGATCATTCCGGGTCAGGCTATAGGAAGAACCTTCCCCAAATGGGTTTGGCATTTCAAGGATCTCGCGTAGAGATCGTTTATCTTCTATCGCACGAATCACATTGATGCGGTCCATCGCGTTTTTAATAACCTGGCCAAGCTTAGAGAAGGCAGAATTCGGTCTTGGGTCTAATCCCGCAGAGCTGAGCAACCGTTGTGACTCATCTTTTAGCGCGAGTTTGTATTCGCTCGTCACTGCCCGAACACTGTCGAACTGCTCCTCGTCAAGGATCGCCAACAGCCTCTTAGCCTGATCGGCCCACTCCCCTTTCATCTCCTCGACTGTGGTCTGGTCGCTCGGTATCCCCATCCAAGGTATCGGGATCGGAGGCTCGACATAACCTGCGATCTCAGCCTCGATCGTGTCGATCAGCGCCCTCTTGTGGTCTAGTTGTTTAATTAAATTAATTTCATAGTTGGCATCGACGGATGGCGCAAAGGTGAGAAAATCAGAACGAAGTAGATTTAAGGATCGTAGATCTAACGAACCTTCGACGGCAATGACAAGAGCGATCACTACCCAGGCAATCCCAAATCGATTTAGGATCCTTCTCCGAGTCCCACGAAACAGTCTTTCTGCAAACTCGAGAGTCGTAGTGGCTCCACTTTCCTGGGGCAGTATTCTGTCGATTAGCTCTTGGTAGAAAACAGATGCGGTTGGCCTTTGTCGGTCTTGGAGACTCTGCCGCGGTGCGAAGCTTAAAAAATACACTCCGCGAAAGTTCGGCCGAACCCGCTGCAATTCGCTTCCGGAAATTGTCTCTACGAGGCTTCCGAGATTTTTCGCAATACTGGCAATCTGAGACTGAAGTCGGATGAGCGAAACCGTCGAGACGTTGCTTTGGTTTCCCTCTGCAACGTTCAAAGCAATCTTGTTCTGTATTACCTTTCCAAGCTCGCTGATTACATCCGAAGAAAAACGCTGCAATCCTCCCTCAGTACTTAAGAGGTGTACATCCTCTTGGCCGAATCCTGAGCCAAAAGCTTGAGCCCGTTCTCCTTCGGATAAAAGGTGACTGAATTCTTCGAAACCCTCAAGCTGCCACAAGTCTGTAACGACTAGGAATACTGGTACTTGTATACGCAGAAGTCGGATAGCACTCTGGACTAAGTCATTAACAGATCGACCAGTATCGTGCACCCGATCGGCGGAGCCCAGCAGCAGGCCGACTGGCACGGAAATTATCACTCCCTCTAACGGACGCTGCTCCCGATACCGGTTTAATCCACGCAATAGGTCCTGCCAAACCTTGCCCGTGCTACCGTCTTTGACGATCTCAGGTCCGCAAGAAAGGCATAGGAATGAGTCGAGGACGTCAATATCGAGGGCGGAACCTGAAGAGATGTCCGGTCCAATCTCAAGCGCGGCGTTATTGTTGTGCCTCTTGAGGTAACGTCGAAAATCCCCTGCCTCACATTCAAACTCAACGAACCAGGGAATCTGGTATTCACCACCGCGACCAATTCGGCGGCGCAGGGCTTTTTGGAGTTGTCGAAATCGATCGTCACTCGCATCTCTTGAGAAACCAAGACGCGCGAGAAGAGACTTCTCTCTTGGTTCAACGTCAAGAAGCTGTTTCGCTTTACGCTTTGCTCTCCAGCGATTTAAGAGTCGTCTTAAAACAAAAAACGCTATTACGGCTAAGATGAAATAGGCTGCGGCTCGGAACGCAGACTGTTCAGGATAACCCAGTCCTAGCATTACGATGAGGACCCCTAAACTGATTGCCGCAACCAGAAGGATGATCAAAAACCATTTAAAAAATTTCATTCGCTTACCGTAAGACTAGAAGCCGCACTCATTCTTTTTACTAAACAGGTCGTTGGTGGGACGAGCAGCTTAATCATTAGGCTATCCCCTACTGAAAACTCCCCCAATCCAGGCGGAAGCCCCGTCGACCCAAGCCCCAAATCCGTTTTGTGTAGAACCATTGGTAGCCTCATCTATTGGGCCGGTTTGGAGGACGCCATGCGTCGCAGTCGAATCGACAACCTGCGTTATCGAACTTGAGTAATAAATAAAGAAGGCGAAAACCACCAGAGCACCGACAAGATTTGCCGTAAAGAGCCCTCCCCGTCGCCTAGCTCGATTGACCGTTCCCCGTTGTCCCAGACCTCGGTATGCGCTAGGACACAACACTCGGTCGTTAGACCCAGCACGCCGGAGCAAATGTACTGATTCCCGAAGACGATGTTTTACTTGATCTATTGACGCGAGATCTTTGTGGAGTGCCGCAACTAATCCCGTATCTAAGCAACTTAGGTATACCAATTGAATATCAAAGTTCTCAGGTAGTGGCTCAAGAACCTTCTGCATCTCGGCAAACATCCAGTCACCGCCAGTTCGCGTCCCGAAAAATTTTTCTTGAAGCAGGTGCTCCTTCCAATCCCCACCAATGGGACCTTCTTCGGACATCAAGAGCTCGTCGATTAGGATGGTAAAAGCAAACTTTGCTGCATCGGTTTTCAAAACACCGTGCCCAGCATCCTTCGCTTCGGCCTCAGACTGCTCGAATGCATCTATCAACCTCCGTTCCAAATCACCCGCTGCTTTGGACTCGGGATCATCGCCTTGGAAGTCTTCTACAAGACTGAGTACCGGATGGAAGCATTCGATAAGCAACATTTCTATCTTTCCCTACTTCTGAACCGCGACGAGTTCTACTGACACCCCAGCCGGGATATTCTTCCATTCAATCGCGATGTCTCGCTCATCCGCAATAGTTCTCCAAACCTTTGAATTAGTATTCAGTTTAAAAAAGAATGCCTTCTCTCGAATTGGCGCACCGGCAGGCCGCGAGGGTGAAAACTGGCATGGGAGGCCCGATAGTGAGAAGCGAATCAGATCCTTCATTTCGCTCTCGGCTGCTATTCGGACATCGGACTGAAAACCTGGAACCCACGAATTTTCGTCGTCCGAACTCTCAACCATTAGGAAGAAATCTACGTTGTCGCCGAAGAAATGAGATGGCACCTCGGTATAAAGGCGCTCTCCGCCGACATTGACAAATGGTACGACCAGCTTAGCGGTGGGCGTCAGCTCATCAAGGAGAATTGGAATTATGTCGAGCGCTCTCTGGAAGCACGCCGCAGGATTCCCATGATCATAATTAAGCAACTCTGAAGATCCCCCACGATAGCTTCCGGTAAGATCGATGAGATCTGAAAACGTGCTGAGCCTGGCTATCAGAACATTCACGGCTTCAAACAGAGCGCCGGGGTGCACAAAAGGGTTACCCATCTGATGCCTCATACTTGCCGTGCATTCACTTAAGGCTTGCATACCCGCCATCAACCTTGCCTCACGCCGCCCGTATTCCATGGAACTACCGTTGAACGTATTTTTAATCTCCTCCAATCCGCGCGCCGCAGCCATCACCTGTTGGTAAAACTCCTGGGCAAGCGATTCCAGCACGTCGGAACATCGTAGATTGCTAGTTGGGAAAGAGAACTTCGGATCATGCTGCACAACGCTATCGTTCATGATGAGTCGCGCAACATGTAACAACTCATAATCACTTGCCGCATCTACATCATAGTTTGTGAACAATCTAATGTTGTATTCAATTAGGTCAACCTTCACGGACCTGTCGGCGTCGTTGAAGTCAAGTAACTCAAGTGGTGCACTGTTACCGCTACGCGCGCCGAGCGCGCTGGTGGCTACGTTCGGAGCGGAGGGGTTATAACGCCTAAGGCCGAGAAAGACTTCCAGCGGTCTAGAAGAATCTGTCCACTGGTCAGCAAATTGAAGATCTGGTGCATTGCAGTTACCGGGGAACTCAAGAAACGTCCCGTCCGGCGTAACCGCTGTCATTGCCTTGATACGCAATGTTCCCGCCTGAAGCAGGCTGTTGTCGAGCTCTAATTGAGCGAAGCCCCAAGTTTCGTTGGGCACTATCTTGAGAGCTTCTCCTTGCAGTTGCGCAACATGGTTGGTCAGATACTGGAGATGTTGGGATTCCAGAAATTGCCCTGAGAACCATTTTGGTTGCCTTCCATAATTCATTATCTCAACTCCTGGTTCGCCGTTCGTCAGTCAAGTTAGACGAGTAGCGTTTCTTCTTTCTGCCCGGCACTTTAAACAACAACCCGCGATGACAGCCCTACACCTCAGCCAACCTGCACTCAGGGGACGTTATAAAGAAAACGACCCAATAATCCGGGCGCCTCAAGCCAAAACCGCGTGGATGTGGTTTTCTCCACGTCTATTTCCTGCGAACCCAATTTAAGGTCAATTACCTCATAGGGTGCATACATTGGGGTATCGTTGTGGAAAAGCGCTATCGGATCCGCATGATAAGTCCGATCGAGAAAGATTGGTGTATCAAAAACTAACAATGACTTGTTAGGTTTTAAGTCATAGTAGCCGGCAACGATCGCTAAATGTTTCGACATCTCTCCGCGAGTTAACACTACCGTTGAACGTGATCCTGGTTGGATCCTGAATGTGTCTATCCTTACTATTGCCGGATCCTCAAGATCCCCTTGTAGGATTTTCTGCAGGCCAAGCGAACTTTTGCCGAGGTTGGAGATAATGCCCCGACTACTGGCCTGCAAGAATCCTATCGTCAATCCGTTATTTGTACTGCCAAACCAGTTTAGATCTGGGTCAGCGACGATTTGAACCGTAATAGCCCCTTTTTGCTCCGGTAGATTTCCAGCGGTAACCTGACTTAGCTTCAACGGCTTGGTAACTTCTACGGGGCGGGTAATACATCCAACCAACCCGATGCAGATTAAAAGTAGCCCAATGATATGTAGCTTACGTTTCATCAAACGTTTCATCAAAATTTATCAAATAAGTCTCTAGGCTAAATCGCCTTCTGACGTGGGCACCTGTTCGCGGGATCTGTGACACATTAAATCTGCAACCTGAGAGGCCAACGCTTATTGGTCTCCACAAAACGGCGACAGGCTGGGCGGTCCAATAACCGCTCAGCCTGCCCATCCCGAAGAAAAATGGCTTAGGGAAGACGTTATTCCCCGCTCCACGTATCTTCAAACTCCGTTCCACCAGGCTCATGAGATGCGGTCACTTTGTTGTACGCAAAAGTGACCGTCTCAGAAGCGGGCATATTATCGGTTGAGGGGTCCAAAATATTAGGCGAATGTATCTGAATATTCGTTACTTTTGCTCCCTCGATAACGATCTCATAAAATGCCTCGGGGTCCCCATCCCCGCCGATGTCCCCAGGCCTAAAAAATGAGAACGTGCACTCCAAAGGCGTCGGGTTGGTTAAGGCCTGCGCTAACAACGGCGATGAAGAATCAAGATGCTTCTTAATCGTTAGATGTTGGTGCCGACGGTTCCCCGTGATCTGGCCAGAAAGTTGATCCGTGGGGACATACATTCCCCAATGGAACTCGAGTACAGAAATTTCATCTTCATGCTCTGCTACAGCGACTTGGCCGATACTATCCTCGGTGTTTGCACCATCAGAAATATCCGCTATTTCCAAATAAATGTTGTAAGCCAAACTAGTTCTCCTTCAATAAAAGGGTTGTCGATCGAATTGGTACAGTATCAGGGGCCCGCCTGGATCGGTGTGATCGAGATCCCGTTCTGGGTCGAACCTTAATGCTAAAGACCAAATCTAGGACCCCTGCTGCTGTCACATTTTTGCCACTACGCTTCTGCGGCGTCTCCTCCAGCCTCGACCGAACCCGTTAGCGATAATGTGAAGTTCGCCCCCATGAACTTAAAGTGCGGGGTTACTTCCATGCTAATTGCATACCAGCCTGCGTTCGAGGGAATGTCCGAAACCGATATCTTTGCGTTTCGAAGCGGTCGCGAGCTACGCATTGCCGACGGCACGTTTTCCTGGTCAGCGACGTAACTTCTGATCCAGCGATTCAACTCCGCCTCTATTTCGCCGCGTGACACCCAACCTCCTAGGTTCTCTCTCTGAAGCACTTTTAAATAGTGAGCCAATCGAGTGACGACGAACAAATACGGCAGCTGCGTCCCAAGTTTGTAGTTCAATTCTGCTTGCTTAGCTTCTGCGTCTGATCCAAAAAATTTAGTTTTCTGGATAGAGTTTGCTGAGAAGAACGACGCGTTGTCAGTCCCCTTGCGCAATGTCAATGGCGCAAAGCCCAAGTTGCTAAACTCGTATTCGCGACGATCTGAGATGGGAATCTCGACAGGTCCGGCTACGAAAAACTTACCGTCTCGGTCATATACGTAGGACGGAAGACCTGTAACTGCACCACCACTCTTCGGGCCGATGATGTTTGGACACCACCGGTACTTAGCGAAGGAATCAACCACCCGCGTGGCGAGAGCAAATGCAGCATTACCCCAGCAGAAGTCATCTCCTTCGACCGCATTCTCTTCATAGTCAAATTCTGCGATCTCATTCTGCGAACCGTAAGGTGCGCGCAATAAAAACCTTGGCAACGTGAGGCACACGTTACGCGAGTCTTCCGCATTCCGTAGGCCGTTCCACGTTCGATATGTTGGGGAATCAAACACAGACTCGAGGTCTTTCAGTTTGTAGAGATCACTCCAGGAATCCAGGCCCAAGAAAGCCGAGCCAGCTGCAGCAATAAATGGCGCATGAGCCATTCCTGCGACATTAGCCACACACTTAAGCAATTCGCAATCTTTCTCATCTGGACCGAACTCGTAGGCGCCGACCAGTGCGCCAACCGGCTCGCCTCCGAACTGACCGTACTCGTCCGTATAGACCATTCTGTGGAGACTTGAGTCACTAATCTCAGAAGCGTCCGCAAAATCAGCGGCGAGCTCTTCTTTCGTAACGTCTAAAACCTGTAGCTTGATGTTCTCGCGGAAATTTGTCCTAGAAACAAGAAAATCAAGTTGTCGCCACGCCGACTCAATCGACTTGAACGACTCGTGATGGAGTACTTGGTCCATTTGCTCACTGATTTTTTGATCGAGCTCGGCGATAACGGCGTCTACTAGCCGGCGATCTACCCTAGCCGCCCCGTTTTCTTGCGTCGATGCACGCTCAATTAGCGTAACGACTGCCTCTTTTGCCGAGTCAACCGAATCGTTTGGAAGAGCTAGACCAGAAGCTCCTAATACCTCATCCACAACAGCTGTCTTAACCATGATAAAAATCCTATTGAATGAATCTGTTTTCTCAGTTGATTATTTGCTGGCGACTTTCTCGTCGATTAACTTTCGGAAGTCCGAGGAGTTACCGATCGGAGCACGCAGAGCTTTTAGAGCATCACGCAGACCCAGCATTTTTTTAAGCTCCGGGATTTGGTCGATTACTGCCGATGGACTAAAGTCTTTCATGCTATTGAAATCCAGACTGACCTTTACCTCGCCTTTGCCGGTAAGGGTATTCGGGACTGAGTATTCGGTTGCGACATCCATAGATGCCATTACATTATCGACGGATGGTGAAGTGACTTCGGCCGGACTCCGATCTGGAAGACGAGAATCTTTTCGACCATGAAAGTCCCCGAGGACCATCACCTTTAACGGTAATTCGATCTGCTCTTTACGGCCACCTGTAGCTGGTTGGTAGACGATATTGATTCGCTCTTTCGGCGCTACAGCACTATCCAAACCTTTTGCCATCTGATTATCTCCTGTTATGAATAAAAAGCTCCACGGCGCTCGGCGAATTGCCCTGATACCGAGGAAATCTAATGTGAGTCTGAGTTAGGGGATTAAACTCGAGATTCTTTACAAATTCTTTACTGATCCGATCTAGCAACTTCTGTACAACAGGGTTTTAACACCATAAGCCAATTTGTCAAGGAACTATGCTCTAAAGAGGTCTTCTGACCTCGTTTTTTCTAAATGACTAGATCGACGAACGGATTCCCCGATCCTTAAGGTGACGAAGGGTCATCGGTGTCTCCAAACTGTCTTAACGACTCCAAGACGTTTGGCCTGCCTTTCAGAACATGTCTTATTAGAAGTATTTGATTCACAGCATTAGCGTTAATGAATGCACGGCACAACAATAGGGCAGCGTTCCCGGTACGGAAAGACCCGTTCATCTGGAGGGACCACCCTAGCTCGTTTATTAGGATTCCTTAACACCAGTGTATTTCTTGTCAGAAGCTCGAATCTCGTCCCAAGGATTTTTACCTCGTCCTTTCAACTGGTTCACCAGTAACGAGCTTTGTCCGGTCAGGTAGATTACCACGTACACGCATGTAACCGAGAAAAGAAGCGGCAAGGAAGTGGTCAAGCGGCCTGTCATTTCGATCATCATGATGATCGCTGACATGACTGCTCCCACGACTCCCGCCACCATAGCACCCATACCGGCCAGCGCATACAAGGAAAGGCTCGCGATTTCGACGCCGGCGCCCTCGACCATCAACCCAACGGCTAAGCCAAGCATCGCTCCCATAAAGAGACTCGGGCCAAATACTCCTCCATTGAATCCGAACGCAAAGCTCACGATCGTCGCTAAAAACTTCAGGGCTAACAGAATCAAGCATAGCTTGAGAGCGATTCCGCCAGCGACCGCAAGCTGAGTCTCATAACCGCCTAGGCCTAGGACTGATGGAAAGTAAAAACAGATCCCGGCTAGGACCAAACCGCCCAACGCCGGCTTTAAACGGTTGTCTATCTTCACATGCTTGCCGACCAGTGCAACGGCGGCCGGTAAGGCGCGATTAAATGCGATTGCCAATCCGCCGCATAGCAGTCCGATAATTCCAAAAAAGATAAACTCATATGGGTTCACGAAGTCTGGAATGATTTCACTCGGAATGATGAAGTGAACATCCAAGAGCACCGCAGTCTCCGAAGCCGCTACCGCCGCCGCAGCGATCGGTATGAACTGATATAGCCGCCACTGCCGCAAAACAACTTCCTGCACAAAGATTACCGCTGCCAGGGGAGATAAGAAGGAGGCAGAGATTGCAGCCGCCATGCCCGCACAACTAAGTGTCAGCCGCTCCTGATCATCTAGTTTTAGCATAGCCCCCAACCCCGATGCAGCCGCTGCGCCAAGATGGACAGCAGGGCCGAACCGGCCTACAGAGGCGCCTGCCCCAATCGAAACCGCACTAATCGCACCGACAGTCAAACCTTCTTTGACACCAGTGGCGCCCTTGTTGAAGTGGACATCTTCAATTACGTGGGATAACCCTCTGTTCGCCCTGTTTGGCATTAAGTAATAAGTCATACACCCTACGATTAGCCCAAAAACGACCATAACGACCACGTTAAAAGGTCGCAGCGTCGCATTTTCAATCCCTTGCTCTTTTGCAAGATCCATCAATGGCGTGCCATCAACGTTGAATAACGCTCCATCGTGAAAGTAGGTCTCAGTCAGGCCGATGGCCATCAGCAATAGCTTGGCGAGGCCCGCTGCAACAATGCCCACAATGATTGAGAGCACAACCATGCGCAAAATGCTCCATCCCATTTTTGGACGTGTTGCCCCTTGGCTTAGATTTCCTTTGACTGATTGTGTAGTCATCGTTTGTTGTCTCACCTCTTTCCAAGTGTTACGAATTTTTTTATCAACTTTACAACTTCATCAACAGGTGTATCGCTCGCCCACCATCGGGAGATATCTTCTTACAGGAGATTTGCGCGTCGTTTAGTTCTTTATTCAGTGGGCTTAGGTCGTTCTAGGCGCGCGGGCTTATCTTCTTTATTTGGCGAGCTATCGATCGTTTCTGCCGAAATTAGTTTTTCGCCCGCGTGTTCCCGCATCATTCCATGACACCTTTTAATCATGACTGTAGACGCATAATCGCCACCGGACCGAAGTGCGCTTGCTTTAGTGAAATGCTCAACCGCACTTGAGAGATCTCTGACAAGGTACGCCTTCAAACCTTCTTCGTATATCTGAACCCATTCTGGGATAACTGGAGGCCCCCATCCATCATGCATTTCGAGCAATTCATAAACATCGACCGCTTCTGTTTTACCCTTGACTATTACCTGATCTAAACGTCGCACGATAATTTCGTATCGTGCGAATTGATACGTTGTTGGACTAATCAGAATCGATGTTCCGAACTCTTTGTTGAGACTTTCTAGCCGCGCCGCGAGATTTACCGGATCCCCAATTACCGTGTAAGACAGCCGATTGTTCGAGCCGAAATTCCCAACAAGCATGCGTCCGGTACTAATTCCAAAACGTGCGGAGAAGGCTATATCGTCGCTTTCTGCAGACTGACGCGCCTCTGCCAGGGCGTCTCGGCAACTGACCGCAGCCGCACACGCGTCGGTCGCGTGGTTTTCGTTGGGTATGGGGGCGCCCCAGAACGCCATGATAGCGTCACCGATATACTTATCGATTACACCGTTGTTGCGATAGATCCGATCGGACATTGATTCAAAATAGGTGGCAAGATACTCTGCAAGTCGAAATCCAAGCTTTTCAGATATAGTCGTGAAATTAGCAATATCCGAAAACAATACCGTCAAGGTGCGGCGCTCTCCGCCAATTGCTGCAATCTGGTCCTTTTTAAGAAGCTCTGGTAGCAACTCTCTCGGCAAATAACGACCGAATGACTCCAGTCCAGTTCTCATTTTCTCCATAGATCGAGACAAAGACTTTATTTCCGATACTGCACTAGGCACATTCTCTACATCCTGAAGGCGAAATTGCTCTATCGCACCCATTTGATGAACCATCTTGTTTAGCGGTCTAACAAAGACAATTCTTGCAACAATAATCGCAAGTACGGACAAAGCTAAGACCATAATTCCCAGTAAAACGAGAAGCACTTCGTTGTTCCTCTCGATAGTGGCAAGAAACACTTTTGCCGGGATGATCGTCCCGATAACCCAACCCAGTCGGGGCTCCGAATTCAATGTGACATAAAAAAGTTCTTCGGGATTTAGTCGATCGGCGATAAGTACAGTGGTGGGCTGACCAAGATTTGCGGTGGAAATTTTTCCAGTTTCTAGATTTGATTCA
>CAJWIY010000040.1 GCA_913042205.1 uncultured Gammaproteobacteria bacterium | reverse complement strand
CATTCAGGAGGAGATGTCTCATGAAAAAACTGATGCTTTTGCCTGCGGTCTTTCTGACTTTTTTATTCAGTCTGGCCCTCGCGCCGACCTCTGCAAACGCTAGTCAGCCCTGCTTTCCATTTTTCGGGATAGGCTGTCCTGGAGGTCATTCTTGCAATGAAGAAACTTTTTTATGTCCTACGCAATGCCAACGCAACAGTGACTGCGCAGAAACCAGTCGCTGTACTGAAGAGGGAATCTGCAGCGAGCCGCAGCGTCGACGGATAGTCGGAATAGGCAGCCCATGCGGAAACGGCCTAGGGTCTTGTGGAGACAACATTTGTGACGCTGAGACGCGGGAGTGTCGTCAGCCGCAATGCAATACCTATTTGGATTGTGAATTGGGGCTAGGTTGCGCAGTTGGGCGCTGCATAGTCGACATTACTGCCGACAGGGATCTGGATGGACTCCCAGATGGATCTCGGAGCATACCCCGAGATAACTGTCCCGATATCGCTAACTCCAATCAGCGAGATCATGACCGCGATGGGCTCGGTGACGTTTGTGATGACGACGATGATGGCGATGGAGTGCTTGACGTAGATGACAACTGCCCCAGAATCGCGAACGCAACTCAAATTGATCAAGATCGAAACGGGATAGGAGATCTATGTGATGCAGAAGTTGAGGAAGCGCCCCTCTTGGCAATAACTTATGGTGGAAATAACGGCAGCATTTTGGTTGGCGACGAGGCTGGTGGCAACCTAGTGCGTAGCAATAGAAACACAATTGTCGGAACACAGGCGTTCTCAACGACACGTGAGGGTGACGACAACACGGCGGTGGGTGCCAACTCACTCAAACGTCACCAAGGCAGGCACCGCGACAGACGAGACCGCAATTCCACTCTTGGCAGTGGTACGCTGGAGGCGCTAGTCACGGGAAGCAATAACATCGCCATCGGCTATAAGGCAGGCAGCAACGTAGAAACAGGCTCTGGCAATATCTACATCGGCGCTTATGCTGGCCCAAAGAAGAAAACACGAGGCGAAAACAACAAACTCTATATTTCTAACAGCAAAGAACAAACGCTGGTCAGTGGAGATTTCGTCAAGCGGGACATTAAGTTTCACGCTACCTTGAATGCCGAGGCCCTCACCCAGTCTTCCGATGCGAGACTGAAGAAAGATATTGATCCCATTAACCTGGGGCTGGAGGCGATCCTGCAGCTGGAGGGAAAAACCTACAAGTGGAGCGATACCTCAAGATCGCAGCAGACCCATATCGGTCTCATTGCGCAGGAAGTGGAAAAAGTCATTCCGGAGGTAGTGACAGAAGATGAGAACGGCTTTAAGGCTATTGCCTACGCCAAACTCACCACTATCCTGATTGAGGCGATTAAGGAGCAGCAGACCCGCATCACGGAGCTCGAAAACCAAAACCGGGCGCTTGCAGATCTTTTCTCTATCGAGCTTAAGCTTCTGACGGATCGGATCTCAACACTCGAAGGCGATGGTGCGGGCTTAAAAATAGCGCAGAACTAAATCCGTTTAAACTCTAAAAAAGCCTCGCTCCTGCGGGGCTTTTTTATCTAGGCAACTCCGAGTTTATTGAATCCACACGGGGATATAGGCGGCATTATTCTTGCCAGTCTTTTCATGAATCTGGTTATTGTCATCAATAATATATCCGACCCAGTAGGCCCGGTTCTGGTCTAAATCGTTTGGAATAGTGATCTCATAAGTGAAAGTGTATGCCGCGCCCTGCGCAGCAATCGTATTCCAGGTGTGGGTACTGATTCGACGATCGCTCGTTGAGATCCAGTCATTGGTAGAGATGTAGATACCACCTCGGACGTTCGTTTCAGTCTGCTTGCCATTATTTTCAACAGTAAATTCAAATCTGAGACGGTCGCCTCTACTGACCACCCATATGGGCTCGTTGACTGGATGATCACTGATACCGGAATAAGCGGTAACCACTTGCCACTTCGTCCCATGTTTTTTAAACACCCGAGTCCTCGCATGCGCCGAGTACTCGCCACTCACGCCCGTGTACCGAAAGTGACTCACAGAGAGATCTCGATACCAGGAATTTTGGGTTCCATAAACCTGTCTCGCCCCTTTTGATGCATCTTCTCCAAAATAGGAGCGGGTCTTGCCATTTTGGGTAATCATGAATTCCCAGCTGTCGCCCATGATGTTGTACTCGGTATTGACATGCATCAACCCGAGGAAGTGGCCGAACTCGTGGACGAAGACGCCCTCTGCCATAGCTTTTGAGCCGCCGTAGATATCTATTTGAGATTTATTATCCGAAATGGTCCAAGGACGCGCCTCGGCCACCCCAGGCGTATTGGGATCGTCGTCGTGATCTACGTATCTGGTGGAATCAAGAATGATATCTACCTCTCCTAAGCCGAATTCAACCCCAGAAGCAGAGTCATATACGATGCCTAGAAAGGATTTTTCCGAGCTCCAGCTGTAACAATATGACCACATCCTCGCAACGCCCGGAGGTTCGATATCCGCATAGTAGACTTCATTTTCACCGTTGGCGTTTCCGACTCCGTCATTCTCCACGACGGTGTTGATCCAGAACGGAGACGGATTAAAGTTCACGATCTTAATGGCGTCCTTGATTTTCGATTGCCAGGACGGCGGATAACTGTAGCTAGAGATCTCGACGGTTGTTGAGTTACCTTTAAACTTTATTTTTTTCCCTGGATCTCCATTGCACTCAAGCCAACTCGCTGCATTTGCCAATGAGGCAGAGAAAATCAGGGTAACCGCCAAAATAGATTGATAAACTTTCATCGGTGTATCTCGTCTTGGATCAATGATGTTCAGCGCAAATCGCACTTGAAGCTAAATCTGCTCTAGTTTTCGAGGTCATCTCCCTCAAGCATGCTCTTTTGCTCTGCATCTTCTTCGGCGGTCGGTGTTCTCGGTTTATCGTCAATATTTGGCGCTATCGCCAACTCCCACTCGTAAGGTGCAAATCGCTTATCAGGGTCTACCAAAAGGACTTTATTCCGAGGCTTGCCAGCTTTGCGAGAGGCCGCTCGTAGAGCGCTGATTAACTCACTGACCGGAATTGCGGCACGTGTTTCGGGGCGATTTTCTGACGTCGAAATAGCTCGGTTCCTCCCCGGATTATCGAGACGTTGATCACCCGAATCCGAGAACCCATAGGTCACCTTAATTGTCTTGGGCGCATTTGCCTCATATTCTCGCTTTATCTGCTTCAGGGACATTGTTGCCATCAGGGCTTTCAAACTCTCTTGAATTTCCGGCCGCGTAATTAAGTCCTCAAACTTCGGTGTCGGGTACTCAAGCACATTAACGTCATACCGGGGCTTTCCCCGCATCTCTATGTTCTTTTCGATGCTGACGACAGGTACGCCCCAACCGTTGTAGACCCTGCCATCAAGAACGCGAAAACGCCCATCAACACACGAAACTAGCGGGCAATCGTCCAGTTCGCCGCCAGTGATCAGCAGCACATCTCGCTCGCCCTTGCGGAACGTCGGCACATTGCTCTGCAGCATCACTCCTCCTTTCCCGTCAGTTCCTCCCACAAAGCGCAAGGTCAATTCTCGACTCACTGCGCCTCGGATCCCCGCCAGAATCTGATACTTCACAAACGTGTGGGGAATTCCCCTCGGGCTTCGCTTTGTCGTTTCAGACATTCGGTAGAGCACTTCTTTTACTTCGCCATAAAAGATCGCATCACTCTGATTAACCAGAGTTTGGAGTTGCTCGTTATTGCTGTCTGCTGCGCTATGCGCAAAAACATTGGATGAGAAAACCAAACCTGTTAACAGGAAAAACACTTTTAGATCACACTTCATCGCTGATTCCTATAGCTCTTTAAAAATCAAGCCTCCAAGGCCTGCCAATAAGTTTCTCGTAAAGCCTAATCAAGTAACCCGCTCAGAATAGCTGCGGCCTTAGTCGGCCCGTGTTCAGAGCGCATATGGGCTGAGGTGGTGGCGAGACGCTCCTGCATGGCTTTGTTGCTGAGCATGCTCTCAATGGTCGCCCGCAGTTCCTTGGGTTTCCAGTGATTGCGATGCAGGTGATGCCCATGCCCGGTCTCGGCGACCCGCTTGGCGTTGTCATGGCCATCCCAGACATACGGCATGATGATCGCCGGCTTGCCGAAATACAGGCACTCATTGAAGGAGTTGTTGCCCCCATGATGGATCACGGCATCCGCCTGAGAGATCACCGAAGGCTGGGGATACCACGATGCGATCTGTACGTTATCGGGAACGGTATCGTATTCGCTTTCATAGTCTCCGACGTTAAAGAGCGCACGGACCGGCATGGTAGAGACCACATCCATGAGCCGCTTCAAAAGGCCAGTATCTCCTGAACCAAGGCTGCCGAAGCTGACATAAAGTAACGGCGCATCGTTATGAGCCTTGAATTGCGGCACCTCATACGCCTCTTCGTCACGCACACAGCCTTCAAGATACTGGAACTGTCCGGGATCCAGCGGCGTTGCGCGGTTGAACTTGACGGGCTCAGGATAGAGCAGCAGGTTCATGTAGGGTGAGGCTTCAAAAAACTCCCCAACCGGGTAAGCCGCCTCACCACACTCGGCGAGAAAAGCATTAAAGCGGTCGTGAATGGGCTGGATGACTTCGTTGAAGTGATTCTGGTAGGCACTGAAACACTCGCTGTCGTTTTCGCCGCAACCTGAAAGATGCGGAGGAATCTGCGGATCAGGGATCTCGTTCTCCGAGCACGAAATTACCCGTACCCAGGGCTTGTTGTTTTCACGGGCATAGCGCTTGATCGCCGGGAACAAGATAACATTATCGACACACACGATGTCCGGTGAAACTTTCTCTAGAACACCGGGCAATTCTTTTTCTGCCCAGACAGCTGTTTCGACGATAGCTTCCCAACACTCCTTAACATAGTTGTCGATCTGCTCGTAGGCCGTCAGATCAAAATTGGGAATGTGTCCGTTAATAAAATCTGTCCAATACTTCGCCATCTCCTCCGGCGGCATGGGTTCGGACATGTTCACGGTGTACTCATCAAACCCATAACCGGAATACACGCCCTGCATCCCGGGATCGGTAAGAAACACAGCCTTGTGCCCCAGTTTTTCACACGCCTGCGCGATCCCGACCGAATTAAGAGCTGGCCCGAAAGCAGCTTCCGGAAAAAATGCTATTGTTTTCTTTGAATCTGGCATAAAAACGCTCCTAAGCGCTTTGGTAAAAAATATCCTTTGGACTATATATAGCTTGAACTGCTTTTAAAGAGATAGATAACTACGCCACTTAGTTTGTAAGTATCCATAGCGCGATTCCATTCGATGCTTCAGATCATTTTGCGAGGCAATATTTGTCCTCATCATATACTGCCTGACCGTACCTTTCGATCTCAAATAAACATCAAAGTGACCTCCAGGATATTTCATTTCGACCAACGTTCTACAAAATTGTTCTGAATAAATTACAGCATGTGCGTGAGACGCCTGACATGCAGTTACAAACTTAGTATTTCTAATATCATTTTTTAGAATCTTTTTTGGATAGCATCCGATAAATAGCATATCGAATTGCTTTTGATTATGACGTGCCCACATCACCGCCTGTTGAAGCCATGCTGCGACCTTTCTTTGATTAAAAACCACATCACTTTCAAGAATCAATCCAAAATTACAGTCCTCCGAGAGCAGTCTCGCCGCACATTTTTGATGATTTAAGAATAAGTTTTCTTGCGCACACGCACTACTATCAGTATCGCCGCGATAGCTGACACAGGGGGTTGGAAACGAGAGTATGTCCGTCTCTACCCAAGCCGGCAACTTGGCCAACTCTTTTCTAAGTGAATTTTTACGATCTTTAGGAGTAGTAATCACTAAGGACCGCAGATATGGAGTGGAAGACATTCGACTATTCGGCCCTTCTTAAAGTCCGCGAGGATCTAGTTATCCTGTCGTGTGCCCCGGTTTTTCGCAAGCCTGCGCGATCCCCACCGAGTTAAGAGCTGGCCCGAAATAGGGACCGTGTACAACAGGTCGTGGGCAACACGAATAATGATGAGCATGCGTAGACCAAATTTATTGCATCCTTTTTTATTGAAATCGATGAATAACGGAAATATTGCGACCCGAGTTAGACTTACTCCCTAAGCTTGATAATCAATTTTTTAGTGCTAATTCAACATTAAGGATATTACTATCGCTATTCTCGGAATAATCGCTATCGCTGCCTTCCTAATTTACTTTTTAGCAGGATATTTCAGAACATTCGAGACGACAACAGTTGACGGCTTTCTCGTCCCAGCCGACATACTATCCCAGCATCAGCGCTACCCTATCCCTTCAGACGCTCTTATTGACTACAAGCGCACTCAGTGCGTTGCACTATCAATAATCGAAGATGCGGCAAAAAATAAGGTATTCAACTACACGCTGGTCGCGGGCTCATTACTAGGTTTGCATAGTTGTGATGGATTCCTGCCTTGGGACGACGATATAGATCTTATTGTTGATACAAACGGCGAACAATTTTTTTCGAGTCAATGGACCGAAGGACAAGTGGTAGCCTGTTTTGATCGAAGGTGGCGTGCCCGAATCACTACAATAGTTGGACATCGTTGCGTCGTATTACGAAACAATAAGCACTGCGCCTGGTTCAAATTATTATCTAGTCCTGAAGAATTACCTGTCAAAAAAGATCGACGGGACGTAGGTGGTGTAGATATTTTTCCGATTCGCTTTGACCGCCTCGGGCGACCATGGGAACTGGCGATCCGAAGGAAGCCGGCGCCTGGCTTTCCAGGTATTGATTACTCCGACTCAAGCATGTTTGAACAAGTACAGTTTGATTCACACACTACTAGGGCAATAAGAGCGGACATTGCGGAAGACTATCTTGCGTCAGTGTACAACCAGAATTGGATGCGTAACATTCATCCTGCCCTCCACAAGAAACACTCGATGGCTCGCCTGGGGTATTCCTGGAAAAGGCGATTTGATCTGTACACCTTATTTCACCAGTCGTAATTGGTCGTTAGGAACCTGTCCAGACTGTTAGTCTATGCCAATAATCGAACCAACTTAGTGAGGATAGAAAAACTTGACTTCACCAACGCCTCTTCTGTTCCAAATCGCAGTTCGTTGTACCAACGGTCACGCGCCATGTTTTCTATCGATTGAAACTTTATCTCTGGCACGTTTTCGTACAATAAAGAAAACAATGTTTCGTCATCGTGCGCGTAACACGAATCTCTCGCCTCATTCATGATAGTTAGAAACCTGTTCGCAACTAGACTAAGAATCCTATGGTGGCCCAAGAGCAGTCCACCGCTTATCGGCTGAAGGACGCCATAATATCGACGATAGAGACTGGGATAAAAGTAAAATACATCTTCCCTGTAAGGCACGGTGGGCGCCAAAAAGTTCCAGTTCCTTCTTTTTCGATTCAAGCGCGAAATCGAGATATCTGCCCAACAGAAATACTGTGTCGCAAAGCTGTTTTCTCGAATTTGTCTTTCGAGGAGACTTAGTTTAGAGGTCCATAACGAAACAATCTTGGTGTAAACATCTGGACCGCCTCTTTCATACAAAAGGTCCCGATTAATCAGCCCACCCTCCCAAAACCGGTTGATCTGCTTCAGTTCGACATCCGACTGTCGGATACACGAAGGCAAAAAATGGTTTTTCACAAGCCTGTAAGTGGGTAAATCCTCGATATTTTTTTTTCTGAAGACAATGTTCTCTGATTTCGTACAGTCTTCGATATATCGCCGTACTCCCTCACTCTCGTAAAAAAATATAATCCGCTGACCACGCAATAATTCAAGCGTTTTCGGGATATATCGTTGATAGTGTTTCCAATTACGTTTGGGGTTGTTATCAATATCCCAGTACCCCGTGCAATAAGTGATGTCTTGTTGCATAGAGGTTATTCAACGCGATCCAGACTATCGACGAGACTTTCTATTTTTAGAGCTAAAATCGAGACGCTGGACCAGAAAACTCTACTCTTTATCATAATACTCTGGTGCCTAAAGTCTCTTCGATGTTCCTGATTATTACTTCTGAATCTGCACTTTTTTTCTCAAACCACTCCCGCGCCTCAAAGCCTATTTGTTCTCGAACGTTGCGCTTCTTGATTAATTGAATAATTGCGTCTCTCGTCGACATCAAATCCTCACCTTTTAGACCTCCTCCACTCTCAAGCAACGACTCATAGTCGCTATGAAAATCTTCGCTATTGGGCCCGACTACGATGGGTAGCCCAACAGCGGCGGCCTCAAAAGGGTTCTGCCCCTTACGATGAGGCAGCAAACTGTTGCCAACAAATCCAACATCCGCTATCTGTAGAAACCTTGCCAACTCACCCGTCACGTCGAGAAAATATATATCGGTCGATTTTGCCATCCGATTAGATAGGCTTGCTGTGCAAGCGGTATCCAGACTGCACTTGGCTTCATTACGCTGCGAGTGAAACACCACAGTGTATTCGCTGAACCTAAGAGCGAACTTCAGGAGCATCCTTCTCTCAGGAAATCTCGGCGCTAGGATCAGCCGCGCGTCTACTCCTTGTTCACGTAGATCTTTCATAACATGCAACAAAAACCTTTCCTCACCCGACCATGTCGAGATACCTATGAGCACAAGTGTTTCCTGATTTTGCTGCTCGCGATCAATAAACCCGGTCTCACGTAAGAGTTCGTATCGCTCATCCTGCGCCAGACTTGGATACGGCTGCATGCCACTTTTAAGATTCCCTGCAACGATTAGTTTATCCCTGGGAACGCCGAGTCGAATAAATCTCTCTCGGTCCCGCGAACTTCTTACATAAATCCGCTCGAACGGTACGACTAGATGCCGGGTAAAAATTGGAAGCGCAGCTAAGATTCGAAACTCTAGAGTTGAAAGCGAGGAATTGATCAAAGTGACCGGAATCTTTTTTATGCTCGCGTAGTGCCAAAGTTCGAATAACGCCGCCTGATGAACAGAAATTATCAAGTCTGGCTTGATAATTCCCCACGCTCTTTTGATAAAAAATGGAAAATCCAAAGGCACCAACGTGACCAACGCAACAGATGAGGAGTATTTTTCCGCCAGAACTGAATAAGAGGCATGATGTTCTGTTGTGATGGCGATACTTATCGATTCGTTAGGAATCAATCGTTTAAGCAACGCATCAACGGCATCCACCTCTCCTATCGATGGAACATGAATCCATATCCGCACCACTGTCCCTGACACGTCGGTCAACGGCTCGAGTAATCCACATCTCTGATGAAAATGCTTCCACCATCCAGCGAACAGCAGCAAACCAAAAATTTTTATTGGAAGAGAAATCCACCTCAGCGCTAGAAAGCTTAATTTCACCTCGGCCAGGCACTCGCTACCGAAGCGAGTACAGTTGTTCCCTAAAGAAGTTCGTTAATTCTTCGTCCGTTTTGTATCTTTCAAAACTATCCGCGCTGAGAATCTCACCTACTTTAAGCTTCAACAAGCACTTTTTTGCACGTATGGCCTCTCGCAGTAGAAGAAGGTTGGCTAGTCGAGGATTAATTAAGAAAACTAGCTGGAATAAAAGGCTATGAGACCCTTCTATGAACACTGGTAAAACAGCCGCGTTTGTCTTACGAGCCAAGAACGCGACTGTCGCCCTCCACAATCTTTCCTCCTGTCGAAAGGTTCTCCAGGAAAGAGTGGAGACTTGTCCGGATGGAAATATCAACAAACTTCTTTCTCTCATTAAGTGTCGCTCACATAATCGAACGGCAACTGAATTTAATCTCTGCGCGTAAGCGCTTCGCAACGGGCTGGCAAAAATAGCAATTTTTTGAGACCCGAGCACGTGCTTAAAGAAAACATTGACCAGAGCCCGGCCGTCGGCTCGAAATCTTGAAAGCATCGACGCAAGCACCATTCCATCAGCTGGAAGATAGGCGTGATTTGCAATTACGATTAAAGGTCCGGTTTTTGGGATGAAAAAGTTCTCGGTTTCGACTTCGAATTGAAACCCGAATGCTCTTGAGAATTTTGTCGCGAAGTGGCAATCACTGGTATCCGCGATAAATCTGTCATACGACTTGTTGATCTCATGGACTCCCAAAAGGATCTCTAATAGCTTGATAACATTCTTCGGCATAAGACTCCAGATTTTTGGCACCTCTTCCGGGGCGAGATCTAAGTCGATAAGTTTTTTAGGCACGGTCTTTGCTCATCAACTATGGCTTATGTCACGGACCTTCCTAATTGGCATTTTCCCTGAGCCGCCTGCAAAATCTGACGGTACCGATTTATTTTCTACGGACACTGAGGACGCCATACTGGTTAATCATGAAGGAAATCGAAAATTCTGGGGTGATAGACTTTCGGTCATTGTTAGAGCAGGCGCCTGTTGCTCCTTGGATGAAACGCGTGCTTTTGCGCCTTGAAACACCCGTAAAAAGTTTTCTTGGCGTTAGCCACTTCAATCATTGCTTCCGAGAAGTTGTCGCTAACGATAAAGAACCCAATCAATTTGCAAGAGGTGTTTCTGCTTTCCAGCTAGGTTATGAGCCTCGGTTTCTCATAGAATCCGAGATCCCCTCTTCCGGGGCCTTCATCGTCGTCAGCAACCATCCTCACGGGCTTTGGGATGGCGTTATTCTGGGCGATTTACTCGTTAAGTCTCGCCCCAATACCAAGACCGTTGCAACCTTTTTAACTGACTATCTCACCGGATTTAAGCCGTTTTTCATATCTGTTGATCCAAGAAGTAATAAGAAACTATGCAAAATGAACCGTGTCGCCTGGCTTTCAATGCGCGATCAATTGTCTTCTGGAGAACCGTTATTGATCTTTCCCGCGGGTCATGTCTCTCGGTTTGACATAAGAAGTTTTTCTACACGGGATATCGATTGGTCTGGACTTCCTATTGAACTCGCAACCCGCTTCAATATCCCACTCATCCCGGTTTTCATATCTGGAAGAAATAGCTGGCTTTATCAAATTGCCAGTCTCATTTCATTGACAATTGCGAATGGATTGCTGATTAGAGAATTCAACTTAATGAGAGGCAAGAAAAAACAGGTTACTATTGGCGACCCCATCACACCGGATGAACTTGCGCGCTTCGAAGATACCTATGAAAAAATTACGTATCTAAAAGATCGCACATATGGCCTCTCTTGCTCATCGTAGCGTATCGAGACGGGTAGCGATTTTCGCTCAACTTCCATATGGCCATACACCCAACAGCGATAATTGAGGATGGATGCTACATCGGGAGCGAGGTAGATATCGGCGCAAATTCATACATAGGCGCCAAGACTCAAATCGGAGACAACACTGTCATTCATGCTCAGGTCGTTATTGATGGCAACGTAAAGATAGGAGAAGGCAATACAATATTTCCAGGCGCTGTAATTGGCCTTGCTCCGCAAGATAAAACATATCAAGGCGAAGAAAGTGGGGTCTTAATTGGAAACCACAATGTCATCCGAGAGTACGTAACGATTAATTCGGCAACCGGTGAGCGATCGCTAACGCAGATCGGTGATGGCAATATGATTATGGCGTACTGCCATATTGCCCATAACTGCCTAATCGCTGACAAGGTGACCATGGCGAACTCTGTATCTCTCGGCGGGCATGTAGTCGTTGAATCTGATGCGGTCCTTGGTGGTGTCCTAGGTGTCCATCAATACACTCATATTGGCCAAATCTCTATGGTTGGTGGAATGTCTAGAGTTGATCGGGATGTCCCTCCATTTACACTTGTCGAAGGCAATCCTGCTCGGATTCGCGGCCTAAATAAGATAGGTATACAACGGGTTCGTCGCCTGAGATCTCTCGACGGTGATGTCTGGCCTAGGCTCAAAGAGGTCTTTAAAGTTTTATATAGTGACCGGACTGCGCTCAACCAGTCTGTACATAGAGCTCTTGCAAGCTTCCCAGAAGATTCTCCTGAGTATTCTCTGATAACGTTTCTCGATCAGTCACTAAACGATCTGAATCGTCGCGGTCCAGTACCTAGACACAGTATCGAAGACTGAGTTTCAGCTAGGAATATAAAGAGAGCTCGCTTTACTATGCTTAGATTATTTCACTACTCGCGGCAAACGCTACTGATGATGCTGGGCGTCACGTCATCTTTGATTTATCCAGGCTTTTGTCTTGCTGATACCGCTCTGACGGGACGCCAGATTATGGACGAAGTCTCGCGCAGGCATGACGTAGATTCCCGCTTCGAAGTCAATGAGATGGTTCTTGTCGATCGATCTGGTGATGAAACACGCCGAAAGATGCGTAGCTACCTCAAGATCCAAAAAGATAGGCTGTCGAAATCTTTGCTCGTATTTGATGCTCCAAAGGGAATCACCGGAGTTGCGTGTCTGACCTGGGAACGTGAAGGCAGTAATGATGATCAGTGGACTTTTCTGCCTGCGATGGGAAATCGACTCAAGCGCATATCATCAGGGAAAAAAAGTGGCAGCGACGAAAGAAAAAGGGGAGGTCGTACCAATTACTGGATGGGGACAGACTACACATTTGAGGATCTCTTACCAGAAAAACGCGATAATTTTAGATATGACCGCGTGGCGGATACAAATTGGAATGATCAACCAGCATTCGTGATCGAGGCCTTTCCTGCCGATGAAGAAATCTCCACCGGCTACAAAAAAAGAATTATGACAATCACAAAGTCCAATTTTTTTATCGTTGACGTTAAATATTTTGCGTTGCGCTCGGGCAAACTATTGAAAACATTAACCCTAGAAGGAGTGAAGCCAATTTTCGAAGCGACGTGGGGCGCAGAACATTCGGTAATGGATAATCATCAGCGACGATCAAAGACCATAATCTACTATCTCGAACAGGACTTCGACCCAAAAGCTTTTTCAAACAAAGTCTTCAGTCATCGTTACATAGAGTCAAAGAAGCATATGCGTCGCTAAGTTGCATCGAGTAATGACACCTGCCTCTCTCCTTCGGTTTGGCGCAAATCATAAGTTTGCGACCATACTCTTACTCCTCGTTGGAACAAT
The DNA here is from genome assembly GCA_913042205.1 of uncultured Gammaproteobacteria bacterium. GTDB lineage: Bacteria > Pseudomonadota > Gammaproteobacteria > Pseudomonadales > Litorivicinaceae > HIMB30. Next base: position 4,979 of record CAJWIY010000040.1, on the reverse strand, counting down.
TGCCTTTTCCACGGGAATACCTAAGTTATACATAGATACCAGCTTTACACTTTTACTAAATAAAAAAAGCGAGCAGTATCAGTCTTATCAAACTGATGTAAAAACATTCGGCTCAGATGACCTAACTGTATTCGTTCTGAAAGATCAATTGCTGTTTACCCCAGATCGACTCGAGATCGCACAAAACTTAGTTGACGACATCGAAGCGCTCGGCTTTGTTCAGAAAACTGACAGCTTGTTCAGTGTCACAACGGTTCGTGACGTCGATGGGACCTTCTTAAGTAAACCGCCTATTGACTTCCTCCCATTTGATCAGTTTGAAGCAGATCAGATGAAAGAGGACGCACTTTATAGCCCAATCCTTCGCAATATGCTTGTTGATGAGCTAGGTACTGCGATGTCGATTAATGTGACATTAAAAAAGTGGCAAAAAGGTGGAGCAGGAGTAGCTGGATCGGTAAGTCCTGGCACCTCGAACCGCGCGTTCGAGGCGCTTATCAAAAAGTATGAAGGTGAATTTGACGAACTCTTTCAGATCGGCGAATCACGTATTGCCAGTGCGATGGAAGGTCGACTCGTAGATGATCTAAAAACTCTTTCCTCAATTGCGTTATTTCTTCTGTTAGGTCTAGTACTACTTTTTTTACGCCGCTGGACATTTGTAGCCGTAATCATGACTACGGTGACACTCAGCCTAATCTGGACCTTTGGATTTCTTGGATTAGTAGGAATTCCCATCAGCATACTGATGGGAATGCTTCCGGTTTTATTAGTTGTGGTTGGCTCCACCGAAGACTTGCACTTGGTCTCGGCTTACCTGGAAGGACAACAGGTCACCGCTGACAAAACACACGATGGAGCAATTCGTTTCATGGCAAAACATATGGCGCTGGCTGTGATTCTTACAGTCATAACCACCTCAACGGGTTTTTTCTCTAATACACTTTCTGAGCTTCCCATCATTGCCCACTTTGCCGGAGCTGCAGCATTCGGAATCCTCGCTAATGCGGTAATCACTTTTCTAACGATACCCTTGCTACTCTCATGTGCTGAAAAAATACCATCTATTGCAATCCCCCGGGCTAAACCGGTGAAAATCTCGCCTGTTTTACGTTGGATCTCTGTCGCGTGCACCACTGGCCTAGCAGAGAAAAGTCTTAGTCACTCTCGATTTGTTATTTTCGTAGTCGCAGCACTCGGAGTCTTGGCAGCTTCGCTAAGCGGGAAGATTGAGATAAATAATGATCCTTTAAGTTTTTTTTCCGACTCCCATTCGCTCGTTGGTGATTTCAACAAGACACATTCCTACCTTGCAGGTGTTTGGAATTTCCGAGTAACAATAGACGCCCATCGACCGGATGCCTTCCTTGAGCCAGAAACCCTGGAATATCTAAACCAAGCTGTAGGAGTTCTGCAACATCGGACATCTCTGGATCGCGCTACTTCTTTAAGCGATCACCTTTCCCTAGTCAATCGTGAGATGAAAGGGGGAGATCAGTCTTTTTATCGCACGCCAGAGACTCAAGACTTGACAGAACAGTATCTACTTTTTTTTAACCGATCTGATCTTAACGACTTTGTTTCCGATGATTACAGTCGCGCCAGTATTTTCGTCCGGCATAACATCACAAATTCCGAATTCCTTCTTGCCGAAGTTCAGGACTTAAAAGAAAAGATTGCAAATATCTTTGGTCCGAGTTTCTCTGTCACATTTAGTGGCCAGAATCTGATGATCCACGAGGCAGCGGAAACACTTGTAAAGAATGAGATTCGTGCGGTCATAGTCATCGTCCTCGTAGCGTTTTTGTTGCTATGGATTGTTTACGGCTCTTGGCGATCTGGATTTCTGGTGCTGATTCCTAGCGTGACACCGATCCTACTAATTCTTCTATCGATGGTATTTTTCGACGTACAACTGAATATTGCCACGGCGATGGTTGCGGCTATCGCTATCGGAGTAGCAGTAGACGATACAATTCATTTGCTATCCCGGTATAACCTCCTTTGTCGAGAATACGCAGATAGTGATCGTGCGATCCGATTAACCTTAGAAGCGGAAGCAATTCCTGTCGTGACTTCCTCTTTAGTACTTGCCACAGGTTTTCTTGTTCTAATGGTTTCTGACTTTTCCCTGCTGCAGGATTTTGGACTCCTGGGTGCTCTCGCGATGCTGTTCGCTATGCTAGCCGAGTTCACAATCTCGCCAGTCCTGATCCGCCGATTCAGAGTAGTCAACCTATGGGAAGCGCTATCTCTAAAGGTACCGGTCTCGAAGCTAAAACAGTCATCTATTTTTGCTGGAATGGGGACTTTCCAGATAAAGAAACTGATCCTCTTAATGGTTTCTCAGTCTGTGTCGTCCGGAGAAGTTGTTGTAGAGGAAGGCAGTCAGGGCAATGAAATGTTTATCATCGTATCGGGACGGGCGTCGGTCATCAAAGCAACCCGGAAAGGTCCTCAAACTCTCGCACAAATCAGTTCTGGCGATATCTTTGGGGAGATTGGGTATCTCAATCTTGGGGACACTCAAAGGACTGCCTCTGTAGTTGCAAACACTGACATGGAAGTTCTTAGATTAAGCTCCGACGTCACCGCAGAACGCCTACGCTTCTTTCCAAGACTGGCATCACAGTTCAATCTGAATATAGCTACTATTCTCGGAAATCGGCTTGGTACTACCAATGAGCTTCTTGTTTCTTAAGAACGTCTACCAAGGCGCACTTTTTTGGCTATGCTTTATCGGATTTTTCTCTTTTCCTGCATTTACAGTTGCAGATTCGGACTCGACTTGGGGGTTGGTCGAGGATTTTGTTGAGAACACGTTTTTCGAGCTCCGTGGATATACAGATGCCTACCATCAGAAACAGAGCCCAGCCCTATACAAAGATCAATACGGTGCTGGTATTCAGCTGAGAGCAGAAAGCTATCAAGCACTAACTGACAATCTGTCGTTAAATTTTCGCCTCAGAGCACAGATCGAATATCCAGATTATCGATCCGGCATCTTTCCTGGTCCCAATCAGAACGATAGTAAATCCCCATACGTCGACTTCCAGGTAATGAATATTCTTTGGGAGGGCGAAGAAAACGCTTTTCTAGTCGGGAAGGACGTACTGAAACTTGGCTTCTCTCATCTCTACAGTCCAGTAGACCGATTTCACACATTGGACTGGACTATTCCGGCTCACAACGAGCCGAATGGAGACTTTCAATTCTCTTTTTTCCATTATCGTGAGGAAGACACTATCCGACTGACGGTGTTCCCGTTTGGTCAACAGGATCTCCGTCAGACAGGATCCAGTAGACAGAACCCAAATCTAACGTTGGAGCAAGACGATACCCTATCCGGATTAATCATTTATGACGCGGTCCGCAGAGGGTTTGACTTTTACGTTGGTGGCCACTTCGGGGCCGGAGCATACCCGATCACTCAAGCATTGGGCAGCACAAGAACGGTCGTTGTTCCAGAATCAGCAAGCTTATTGGGAGGCGTTATAGCGACCCATAACGCCTGGACGCTTTTTGCCGACGGGCTGTTTCAGCATAGCCTTGATAGGGAGGACGAAAATTTCGCCCGGCTATCGATTGGTGCATCCTACGCTTCGGATATTGGTGGTCTACTTAATATTGACGGATTTACACCTACGCTAACCTACGGTCTCGACGAAGTGACAAACGAAGCTCGTGCGACTACTTTATCCACCAGTCGTAATCAACGAGTTAACGCGAACAATCTCCTGTCAGAATTTCGTTTCGAAATAAACCCCGATCTCGTAATCACACTAGCCGACAACTACAGTTTTAATACCAGGAAACATCAATTCGGAGTCGGCGGGGCCTACTCACTTACAGACAGTATTACGTTGACCCTTGCAAACACCTTTACTTCCCAGAACACACCTGAGAACTCATCCGGCGGATATACAACTCTTTCGGTAAGCCTCCGCTTCTGACTGTCCACAACTTTTTCTCGTGCTTTGAAATCGTTATAGGAGATAAGGAGTGACGACAAGTGCTTCCTCTCCCTATATTCTGATCGCGGCAGCTGAAGTTTCTGCCGATCTGCATGCAGCCTCGCTTGCAAGATCTATCCTCCGCAAATTACCGACGGCCTCTCTATACGGCTGCGGCGGAAGCGAAATGGCTAAAGCTGGGGTCGACATCAGGATTTTCACAGCACAACTCGGTTACGTCAAAATCCGTGAATCATGGTTTCAGTCTTCAAAGATCAAACAAACCCTTCGTGAACTGCACCGATGGGTCCATGAGCAACGGCCTGACCTCGCCATTCTTATCGACAGTGAGCGATTTAACGGAGCCCTTATAAAGTTACTCGCAAAGGAGCAAATTCCAGTCGTCTACTATCTTTCCCCACAGGTTGCCTTTTGGGCACCATGGCGAGCAAAGAAATATGCGAAGCTATCTTCGTTGATTATTCCCGCTTTTTCTAGCGAGCTAGATTTACTCAAACGTGCCGGTGCTCGGGCGACGTGGGTCGGTCATCCGCTACTCGATCAACTTAACACCCAGACAACCGAGAACGCTCCGGGCAGACCTCCTGCTCTGTCGCAGAATGACCGAGTTCTCATTGGACTGATGCCGGGAAGTCGCTTGCAAGAAGTAAATTTATTTACTCCCATTGTTCTGAACAGTGTCTTAATGATGAGGGCTGCACGCCCCGACCTTTACTTTGTCCTGCCAGTAGCCAGCCCACACCTGGCTGCTCCGATAAAACGAATGATAGAAACGAAAGGATTGACAAACATCATCCAGATTGTTGATCGAAATCCACGCCTTTGGATTAGACGATGTGATTTGCTACTCGCATCTACAGGGACGGTGACCCTTGAGGCAGCTATTCTGGGAACACCTATGGTTACGTTTTATAAACTTAACCCGATCACTTACATCGTTGCGCGCGCCTTAGTGCGCACTCCTTTTATAGCACTGCCGAATATTGTTTTAAATCGAGCATCAGT
>CAJWIY010000039.1 GCA_913042205.1 uncultured Gammaproteobacteria bacterium | reverse complement strand
CACTCTTGATAATCAAGCTAGGCTTTGTTCCAAAAAAGGCAGGTTTCCAAAGAACGAGATCTGCCATCTTCCCAATTTCGATTGACCCAACTTCATGAGAGATCCCATGCGCGATAGCAGGATTGATGGTGTACTTAGCGATGTATCGTCTCGCTCTCAAATTATCGTGCCAACTCGGATCTTCCGATAGTGAACCGAATTGGTCTTTCATCTTGTGGGCGGTTTGCCATGTTCTCGTAATCACTTCCCCGACCCGACCCATAGCCTGCGAATCTGAAGCGATCATGCTGAAGGCACCCCTGTCATGGAGGATATCCTCTGCAGCGATAGTCTCCTTTCGAATCCGACTGTCAGCAAACGCCACATCCTCTGGGATATTTGGGGACAGGTGATGACAGACCATCAGCATGTCTAAATGCTCGTCAACCGTGTTTATCGTATAGGGGCGTGTAGGATTCGTCGAGGACGGCAAGATGTTCGGTAAGCCCGCCGCCTTGATGATGTCTGGGGCGTGTCCACCCCCCGCACCCTCGGTATGATATGTGTGAATAGTACGACCAGAAATCGCCTTCAGGGTTTCCTCGACAAAACCAGATTCATTCAGCGTGTCTGTATGGATAGCCACTTGGGTGTCGGTTTCATCGGCCACCGTCAGGCACGTATCGATTGCCTGAGGCGTAGTGCCCCAGTCTTCGTGTAATTTCAACCCACAGGCTCCTGCCTCGATCTGCTCGACCAATGACTCCCGACTACTCGAATTACCTTTACCGAGGAAACCAAAATTCATGGGCTGACCCTCGACCGCCCGCATCATCATTTCCATATTAAACTTGCCCGGTGTGCACGTGGTCGCGTTCGTTCCTGTCGCGGGGCCCGTGCCACCCCCGAGCATAGTGGTTATCCCAGACGCTAGCGCCTCATCAATCTGTTGTGGGCAGATAAAGTGGATATGAGAGTCGATTCCGCCTGCGGTTAGGATTTTACCCTCGCCCGCGATGATCTCGGTCCCGGGGCCGATGACCACAGTGACCGATGGTTGGATGTCCGGATTTCCCGCTTTACCGATGGCTGCGATCCTCCCCGCCTTAACCCCGACATCGGCCTTCACGATACCCCAGTAGTCGACAATCAGTGCGTTCGTAATAACCAGATCCATGCACTCATCGCCCGAGCGCTGCGACTGCCCCATACCATCGCGGATCACCTTTCCTCCGCCGAAGGTCACCTCGTCGCCGGGCACTGCTGTATCAGACTCAGGCGAGATCCACAGGTTTGTGTCACCGAGGCGAACAGAATCCCCAACAGTGGGCCCGTAAAGATCAGCGTATGTTTTTCTCGAGATTTTCATAACTAACCCTCCAGTTGGTCCATGACGAGCCCTCTGAAACCACATACGATTCGATCACCTGACAGGGCGACCAGTTCGACTGTACGCTCCTGGCCCGGCTCAAACCGAACAGCTGTGCCTGCGGCAATATTTAGGCGGAAGCCTCGTGCCTTCTCTCGATCGAATTGAAGGCAGGGATTGGTCTCATAAAAATGATAGTGGGAGCCAACCTGAATAGGTCGATCACCAGTGTTAGCAACCACAACGGACACGGTCTCACGCCCCTCATTTAGAACCAATTCTCCTGCCTCGATACGTGTTTCCCCTGGAATCATTTCTTCATTGCCTCCTGTATCGGTTCGTGAACCGTAACCAACTTGGTTCCATCAGGAAAGGTTGCCTCGACTTGCACCTCATCTACCATCTCCGCGACGCCCTCCATTACCTGATCGTTAGTAAGTACTGTCCGTCCGAGTTGCATGAGTTCCGCAACAGAGCGTCCGTCTCGCGCGCCCTCTATGATCTCCATACTGATCAAAGCAACCGCCTCCGGGTAGTTCAGGTGGAGCCCTCTTGCCAGACGTCGCTCCGCTACTAGGCCCGCGGTGTAAAGCATCAGCTTATCCTTCTCGCGTGGGGTTAATTCCATTCATGTCCTCCAGATTCTTGGGGTTTCAACTTTTCTTGCCATAAGGAATTCTCCGACTGCAGACCACAGTTGTTCCAGTGCGGTCCGTGTATCTTCCGCCCGAGAAGACAACAGACGGATACTAATTAGTCCGTCACGAATTGCCGTGACTCCAGAAATCCCTTGGAGATCCCCGAGACTCAAACGACAGCTCGCGACTAGCTCGTCTGACTGTTGGGCTCCAACTGGCAGGATCAACAGGCCCGACGCGAGGCTCGTCATTCCGCCCAAACCAGTTTCGCTTCTCAACACTTCGGCGTCGATTCGTAGACGATCTCGGTATAGCAACTGACGGTCACGGTAAATGGTCAGACTCTGAGACAAATGTCCGACCGTGAAGGGAAGCGCGCCAGCCGGCCGCCCGAGAATCGTGTGCTCCCAACCAAAGTACGAGGCTGAGGAACTCAAAAAGACTTTGGTCTCAAGCACGCCATTAGCCCCGTCAAAGACAATCGTATCCTGTGGGAGGTAGGCACACATACCGCTATCATCAACCTCGATCGTTGTGGTCATGGTCTGCAACGACCCGTTACTCCGTGATCTGTAGAGCTTCCCAGAGGCAGGCGTGGTTATGAGTACTCGCGCGTTCGGATGAAGGTGAAACCGACAATCAAGATCGTCACCCGACACCATTCCACCCGGTGGATGTAACACGTAGCAGTGGGCCAAGTCCTGATCGTGGAATAACTTCTGAACCCGCAGTGGTCCCGAGTGCCTGACTTTCGCCAGCGCAGTACTGCCAGTGCTAGTCTGATGGAACTCACAGCCCAAACTCGCAGGCCAGGATTGGTTCGGCTCGTGTATCAGACACTGATTCACTGCAATCTCACCTCCTGACACAGAACGCTCGACAAACGGAGTCCGGAAGCAACGGGATCGATAATATTGAGATGAGCCCACCTGCTTGACAGTTCCTGATGCAGTTCGGTCATACCTGCACACCCTAGTATAAGAGCGACGTCTTCACCATGTGAATTGACATTAGCCCTAATGAGGTCGTCGAGAACACTGAGTGCCTCATAGGGCTGTTGCTCAATCTCGAGTACCGGTATACCACTGGCAATGACGTCGATGCACTGCGAATCAAATCCCTGCCGCTGGATCGACTCCCTAATGACCGGAACCGAGACATCTAGTGTGGTCAAGACCACGAATCGCTGCGACAGCAAAGATGCCCAGTGATAAGCTGCCTGGCCAATACCAATGACGGGTCGCCTCACCTTATCTAGTAACCGCTCGACACCGGTGTCGTCGAAACAACCCACTACAAAAGTACCATAGTGGTCAGGCAGTTCTTCTGCCAGCTCGAGCATAGCCTCTGTAGCAAACTCGCCATCCCGCGCACCCTGTATAGCCGCCGGACCCTGATCATTCGTCACAAATTCAAATATCGGGTAACTCCCTAGATCGATCCGATCGAGCGTGTGACGACAGGTATCGGTCATGGATACTGTGCTGTTAGGGTTAATGAAGCACACGGTGGGGAGATACTTCATTTGATATTTCCGGCTTTTTGCCTTAGCACCCAAAAGAGGCCCAGCGATAGGCCGATAACCAGAAAACTCACCCCTGTGGTCACCGCCCCAAGAGCATAAATCGACGGGTTGGTTACTGTTGTCGTGAGACCTCGAAGCTCTAACGGAAGGGTGTTCACCGCTCCAAGTGCCTGAGAAGAGCGGGCGAGCTCGTCATAGCTGAGGGTGAACCCAAATAGCGCAACACCCACCAGCGCGGGAGCAATGAGAGGGAAAACCACACCCCAGAAGGTTTGCCATGGGGTTGCTCCAAGATCCCGTGCGGCCTCCTCGTAACTCGGATTGAAGCGATTGAAGACCGCGAACATAATCAAAAGACCGAAAGGTAATGTCCACGTGAGGTGCGTCCCGAGACCTGACGCGATTAAGCCCATCGAGGTCTGAAAGTCATCGATGATCCACTGAATCTCTAGTGACTGGCCCAGCCACTTCACGGTCTCGTCAAGCAACCGAAACTGTAGAGCGATGCCCAAACTTATTGCGATAGATGGGATGATCAGACTGGCGATGGTCAGGTAGAACAGGACCCCGGAGCCCCGAAACTTTTTCCGGAAAGCAAGACCGGCACACAGGCTCAGGATGACAGTGAAGATCATCACCAAAACCCCGAGGAATAGGGAACGACGTAACCCTCGGGAGATGTCAACGACCCCAAGCCCGCGCCAGAGCTCCTCAAACCAATGGAGGGAAAAGCCCCTCATCGGAAACGTTAAGCCCCCCTCTGGGCCCTGGAATGCCAGAAGGATGATGGATAAGACAGGCCCGTAGAGGAAGATAACAAAGCAACTAAAAAAAACTGTCAGCCATGCCTTTTGGGCTCTCGAAAACATCGTTAAAGCTCCTTGCGTACGTTAACAATTCGCATCATGGCTGCGACCATAAGTAAGGTGATAGACACCAACACGACAGCGTTAGCTGCCGCAGCCGGGAATTGAAGGTAGCTCATCTCTACGTAAATGATCTTTCCCACCGACGCAATCTGTTGCCCTCCCAGAACACCGATTGTTATGAAGTCACCAACGACAATCGTAATCACAAAAATCGAACCGATCATAATCCCGGAGCGGCTCAACGGGATAATAATATTCGTGATGATCTGCCACGCAGATGCCCCTGAGTCTTTGGCAGCCTCGATGAGCGACTTATCGATCTTTGCCATAGAGTTAAAAATCGGGACCACCATAAAGAGAGTGTAAAGGTGCACGAACCCCAAGGTGACCGAGAAGCCAGAGTAAAGAAGCCATTCTATCGGCTGGTCGATAATACCCAAGCTCATCAAGGCAGTATTAACTATTCCGTTCCTTCCAAGGAGCGGGATCCAAGAGATCATCCTGATCACGTTGGATGTCCAAAACGGGATAGTGCAAACCAAAAAGAGAACGATCTGCATTCTTAAACTACGGACGCAGAAGACCAGATAGAGTGCCACACCGAAACCGATGACGAGCGTCAAGCACCAGGTCAAAAAGACATATTTAAATGTCGAGAGATAGGTGGCGAAGGTTGTGCAAAGACCCTGATCCCAGTCAAAGCAACCGTAAAACAGCTCCGCGTAGTTCATGAGGATTAGGTCAGGAATCAGCGAGTACTCGGTATAGTCCCAAAAGCTAACCACCACAACCAGTATCAGCGGCAACACGAAAAATGTCGCAAGCACCATGGCGAATGGTACCGCGAGAATACTATTGGTTGGCTTGGTCATACCCTTCACAGAACGAAGGGGTAGCTACGCTACCCCTTTGTGAGTCCGCCTAAGAGGCTATGAACTCGTTCCACTTTCTGACCATGTAACGGTTTTCATCCATCACCGCGTTCCAGCAAGCGACAGCGCCCATTCGATCCTCGTAAGAACCACCGTCACGAATCTCGCCGGCTGACGCGAGCTTCTGTCCGTTGGGAGACATAATGTCTTTAGCAGCAGGCTTGCCGAGCATCCAGTAATCCCACTCATAGGCTTCCATGTTTGCCTTGGCTGTTGACAAAACTGCTGAGTAATAACCCTGCCGATTTAAGTAGGCACCCGCCCATCCTGAAAGGAACCAGTTGATGAACTCGTATGCCAAATCTGCCTGATATCCCTTGATCGTAGACGGCAAAGCGAAACCGGCAGCCCAGGCCCTGTAGCCCTCTTTGAGCGGCTGGTACACGCAAGGGATCCCTTTGGTCCTCACCGCCGTGATCGCTGGTGACCACATGGACTGAATCACTACCTCGCCCGACGCCATCAGGTTAACGCTCTCGTTGAAGTCAGACCAAAACGCCCGGAACTGGCCCGCCTTCTTCGCTTCGGTCATTATCTTCATAGTCAGGTCGATTTCTTTCTTGGTCATATTTCCCTTGTCGGGGTACTTGTACTCACCCATGGCCTCGACGACCATGGCCGCGTCCATTATCCCAATCGATGGGATGTTCAAGATCGAGGCCTTACCCTTGAATTCAGGATTCAGCAGCTCCGCCCAGGTATTGATTGGACGACCGATCAGGTCGGGCCTGATGCCCAACGTATCCGCGTTGTATACGGTCGGTATGAGCGTTACCCACTCAGTCGGCGAGCTCGAGAAGTTCTTCGACATCTCGCCGTCCTTGTAAAATACCTTCTTGGGTGCGGTACCCTGGTCACCGATTTTCTTACCAGCAACCTCGCCCTTGGTGAATGCCGTGACGATATTGTCGAACTCCTTGATCCTTTTAGCATTCATGCCTATCAGGTTCCCTGATGGGACCAATTTTTTCAGGCTGAAGTATTCTGTATCTACCAAATCAAAGCTGTTCGGCTGGGTCAGAATTCGCTTGGTTACCTCGTCGGTGGTTACAGGTATGTACTCGATGGTAATACCAAGATCTTCCTTGGCCTTCTCACCAATTTTAGTGTCCTGGTTCACCGCCGTTCCAAGGTAACGAAGTACCTTTTTCTCACTTGACATCACATAGGGCGCAACACCGCCGAACATAGACGCCGCGGCCAACGTGCCCGCACCTTTCATGAAGGATCTTCTGGACAGACCCGACGTTTTCTCTTGAGTTTTCTCAGACATAAAGCCTCCGTAGCTCAGTTTGTAAGTAAAATTTCCGTTTCCGGATCCCAACGGGTGTTGCACTCGTCTCCGACCTTTAAGCCCAAACCTAAAAAGGCTTTGTCATCCGTGTAGGCGTGCAACGTCCCATACATAGTGCCTACGGTTACCTTTAGGTACTGCCCGAGGTACTCAATCCTCTCGATTTTTGAGTTGACCTCGCCTCTGGTGTCCATCTGTAGCTCACTATACTTCACAGAAACCAGTCCGCGATCAGACTCAATCACGTTATGGCCCCCAATGAATTCTGCGACAAATCGGTTGGCAGGTGTGTCGTATATTTGCCGGGGAGATCCCACCTGCTGGATCTGCCCCCCATCCATGACGATCACCACGTCAGACAGGGCCATCGCCTCTTCCTGGCTGTGAGTGACGTGAACGAAGGGTATGCCGAGTGACTGCTGCATCGCCTTTAATTCTGCCCGCATATCAATACGCAGAAACGGATCGAGTGCGGACAGAGGCTCGTCGAGCAGTAACGCTTTAGGTGAGGTTACCAGTGCCCTGGCTAGCGCAACTCGCTGCTGCTGTCCGCCCGAGAGTTCGGCAGGTAACCTATTTGAAAAGCCATCAAGCTGAACTTTTTTCAGGTAACCCAGTGCCACCTCGTGCCTCTCAGTCTTGCTCATACCACCGATCTTGAGGGCAAACCCCACATTGTCTAAAACCGTCAGATGAGGAAACAGCGCATAATCTTGAAACATCATGGACGTCGGCCGTCGGGCCGGAGGAAAATCTGTCACATTTTGTCCGTCAACTATGACGTCGCCTTCGGATACGGTCTCGTGTCCCGCTATCGCCCTCAGTGTCGACGTTTTTCCGCAGCCAGACGGTCCAAGCAAGCAACAGTATTGATTGGCCGACAGCTTAAAGGTTACGTTTGCTACTGCTGTCACATCGTCGTACTTTATGGAAAGATCTATAACTTCAAGCGCGTTCATTAATTCCCTTCTTCACTGTGAGGTGGTACCAAAAGTCATGCCAAATCGAAAACACCTGCAAAATTGGGGTGCTACAAGACATGTGCGGAGGGAAATACAAAAATTCGATTTGTCACCGCCCTTTTTTGGTGCAATTAATACATCTTTTTTTCAATAAATGCACCAAAATGATTTTCTATTAAAGATTTGACCAATGACGAGCAACTGAGGAAAGTTACGAATCATGAAATTAATAACCGAGGTCAATAATCCGCTTGTCACGGATAGGGTAACCCGGCTCCGAGACGTGCGAACATCCGGTCGGGAGTTCAGGCAGTTTATCAAGGAAATCACGGTCCTTTTGGCCACTGAGGCAACGAAAAATCTTCCTGTCACTGAGGTTGAGGTTGAGACACCGCTGCAGGTCGCGTCTGGCCAGCTGATAGCAAGGCCCGGGCCCTGTATTGTCTCAATAATGCGTGCCGGCAATATTATGGCGGAGACGCTAAGGGATCTCATCAGCGAGGCGTCGATAGGGTTCATCGGATTAGCTCGTCAAGCAGTGACACTCGAGATTGATGACTACTACACCAATCTACCGAGCGACATCGCCGACAGGAATTGCATCGTAGTGGACCCAATGCTGGCTTCGGGGAACAGCCTGTGTGTCGCACTGAGGAAACTCGTAGATGCTGGGGTGCCACAAATAACAGTAGTCAACATACTCGCCTGCCCCGAGGGTATACAACGTATTACGTCAGAGTACCCAGACGTTCACATGGTGGTAGCGAAGATCGATGAGGCGCTAAACGACAAGGGCTATATTCTGCCAGGCCTCGGGGACGCCGGGGATCGTGTCTACGGGACCGATGACCACTAGCTTCCATTCACGATTCTCAGCGCTCTAGATCACAAAAGATTTTGGTCGTTGAATCCAAATCAAAGAGAAGGCTTGAACCGCATTTTTCAGGAGTGCGTAAATTTTCGGCACATGGCTACTTACACGGTTAAAGGAAATACTTTTTTTGAATCCCAAAAACAGGAACGCCGTTTTGGGACAACGTGGTGCAAAAATTGATCATTATTGGTTTGGGGGCACCCCGTTATAGTGCGGCGCACAAAATTTACTTGTCGATCTCGATTAGAATAGTGGTATCGAGCTCCATCTCGTCGCAATTGTGCCCGGCACCACCTCGATCTATGATCACAAACTGCTGTGGCTCAAGCACCAACAACGGGTGGTGCCAAACGTTTCGGTGGTAGTTAACGCCTTGCCTGCCACTGGCCCAGAACGCTCGGACTGATTCTGCCTTCGGCTCGATGGCGACAACAACCAACCAGCGTTTATCTTTCACCGGATAGAACGCCTGGCTTCCCAGAGGATGTTTCTCCAACATACTGATCTCTAAGGGCCGGGGCCGGCCCAAGAAGAAACTTAATTGAGGCCTAGCATCCTCTCCATCTAGCTGGATATCTATCAGGTCATGGACTCGGGTCGTGTAACCAGAATTGATCTCGAACTGCTTAGATCCATCAATCTGAATCACATCACCAAATGGTGCGAAGTTTTTGCGTGTCAGCGGTTGCGGTCGGACTTTGAGCACTAAACCGCCTCTCCAAAAATGCGTACCCTCGATACTCCGCCATCTGGGTAGATATTTAACTTGACGTGGGATATCGGATCATGTGGATCGATGTCGAAGGTATGGATTGAGTCTGCGGCCAGCTCTTGGTAGCCCATCACCTCGTCCCAGAACATCGCTTGGGCAACCAGTGCCTCCTCCTGAAGGTTGGGGGATAAGGCCGCCTGCAATGTGCATGCTGAAGGATAATTTCCCTTAAAGTGGGCCGTATCTATCTCCAAGCGCTCGATAATGCCGGGCCTGCCCAACTTAATAATGATCCACTCATTACCGGGCACCCTCCGACGCGCTGTCTCCCAGCCATCGCCCGTATTCACTCCCCTGCCAGGGGTTAGGATAAATTCTGGATTACCATAGTGCGCATTCGAGTAAGCAACTATCTGGCCACCTAACCTGAGTGCGGATAGCTCGTTATCGGGCTGCCTGTACCTTGGGTCATTAGCGCGACCATTAACCGGCTCACCATAAACCTTCAATCTCGCCACACCACCGTCAGGGTAAATATTTAACCTCACCCATCGAATCGGTTTCTCGTGGTATTGAGACTCGAAAAAATGCTGGCGGTCCCCTTTCAGACCTACCGGCGCGAGTAGTTGCTCCCAGTCCCCTTCCGACGGCGTACCCTCGCTTGAGGAGCCATCGATCGATGCCCCTGGCGGAAAGTTACCCGTAAAGTGAGCCGTGTTTATATCAAAACCGATTATGTTCCCTGGTTTTGCGAGACGAATCACGCACCAATCATGCCCACTAGTTCGCCGGCGACGGGATTCCCAGCCGTCCATGTATTGACCATGGTCGTCATACCACCCTCTATAAAATTCAGGTTCCGAGTCGGCGATGAGTCTCGATTTATCTGCAAAAAAATCATCACTACAATCCACAGCCTCGGCGCCCGCCTTGGCGCTGGAAAGATTTTCGCAGTTAACCGCAAACGCGGGTAGGTTAGTCTTGATACTCATCAGCTATGGTCTCCAAGCGCAAGCGAGCGATCCGATGTACTTGCTCGATGGCTGTCTTAAATTCCTCGTTAAAGTCATTGTTTACCCGTATATGAAACGCATCCAAAATTTCGGTGCGATGAAAACCTTTCACAGCAAAGATAAATGGGAATCCAAATTTATTAATATAGATCCCATTCAATCGCTGAAACTGCTTAAGCTCTTCGTGGGTGCATCGGTCAAGTCCTGCCCCTGACTGCTCTGATCGGGATGATTGGGTCAGATCAGCCAAGCTCAAACGACCTGCCAAGTCTGGGTGTGAACGTAATATCTTAAGTTTATCCTCATAAGAAGCAACGTCAACTACTGACCTCATCAGAGCGGCCATCGAGGCTACATTAATGCCCTGATCTGTCTTAAGATACACGGCCTCGGCGACCCAAGGCGAATGCTCGTAGACACCTCCGAAGATATTAATAAAATCCGAGCGCTCAAGTGGCTTGGGATAAGGGGTCGCACTCATGGATTGCCCTGAAATGGGTGCACTTTCGCCCAGTGCCTCGCGATATCAACCCGGCGGGCGATCCACACTCGATCGTGACTCAGTACGTAGTCTAAAAATTTTTGGAGCGCTCTAAAACGAGCGGGGCGGCCGATCAATCGGCAATGCAGGCCAACCGACATCATTTTTGGAGCTATCTCACCCTCCTCATACAGGACATCAAACGCATCCTTTAAGTACTGATAAAACTGCTCACTCGTGTGGAATCCTTGTGGTGTCGCGAAACGCATATCGTTAGTATCGAGTGTGTAAGGCACCACAAGATGTGGACGTCTGGTCTCGATCCGACTCCAAAACGGGAGATCGTCGGAATAATCGTCCGCGTCGTATTCAAAGTTGTCATATTGGGCGACCAACCCTCGGGTGTGTTCACTGGTTCGTCCGGTATACCAGCCAGCAGGTTTCTCACCGGTTAAGCGGGCGTGGATCTCAATCGCTTTCTCAATATGCTCTCGTTCCTGCAATTCAGAGATTCCATCGTAGTTGATCCAACGATAGCCGTGACTAGCGATCTCATGTCCGTCATTCAGAAACGCCTCGACCACCTCTGGATGTCTCTCCATCGCCATCGCCACACCGAACACCGTCAGAGGAGCCTCACGCGACCGAAAGAGCTCCAAAATCCGCCAGACCCCTGCCCGCGAGCCATACTCATAGATTGACTCCATCGACAAGTGTCGACGACCCTCAAAAGGCTGAGCGCCTATGATCTCCGAAAGGAAAATCTCACTCGCCGAGTCACCGTGGAGTACAGAATTTTCTGCGCCCTCCTCATAATTTAGGACAAATTGAACGGCGACGCGGGCCTGGTTCGGCCAATTAGCGTGGGGCGGCCGCCCGGTATAACCCTTCAGATCACGCGGATACTGTGCGTTCAACAATCATCTCCTCGTCTGACAACGTATTATCGCGAACATCTGGCTCGAGGTTACCAACATTTTCTTGATACCATGAGAACCAACCAGAGGTAATTATTTAGGATAACGACCTTTAAAGTCTCTGCCAAACAGACAAACTATTGCCTAGAGGATTCACTATGGTAGAACACTGGATGGATTGGGCGAACCTACTGCTTCGCTGGCTTCATGTGATCACCGCGATCGCATGGATCGGCAGTTCATTCTATTTTATATGGCTAGATCTATCCCTACGTAAGGCGACCCGGTTGCCTGATGGTGTGCATGGTGAGTCCTGGAGCGTCCACGGCGGTGGCTTCTATCATGTGCAAAAATACATGGTGGCTCCAGACTCAATGCCTAAAGAATTACACTGGTTTAAATACGAGAGTTATTTCACCTGGATCAGTGGTTTTGCACTGCTGGCAGTCACCTATTACTGGAGCGCAGAGGCTTTTCTGATCGACTCCTCAGTTCGAGACCTTTCCGTTTCCCAGGCCATCGGTATTTCAATCGGCTCACTTGTGGCGGGTTGGATTGTCTACGACGTCATATGCAAAACACCGATTGGTAGAAATCTATTGCTACTCGGGGCCGCCGTTTACATGATCATTATTTTGGCTGCCGTGGCCTACGGCGAGATCTTCGGTTCGCGCGCGGCGCTCCTGCATGTCGGCGCCGTTGTGGCGACCTGGATGACGGGCAACGTTTTCTTCATCATAATTCCGAACCAAAAGAAGGTAGTGGCCAGCCTTAACCGTGGCGAGGCGCCTGATCCCACGCTAGGCCAGCAAGCAAAGCAACGCTCGACACATAACAACTATTTAACGCTGCCTGTCCTGTTTATGATGCTTTCAAATCACTATCCCATGACGTTTGTCGGTGAAGATTTGTGGATACTGGTGGGGCTTGTGGTCTTGATAGGTGCAATTATCCGTGACTACTTTAATACAAGCCACTCTGGGGCCGCTGGGCTTAGGATCAGGTGGCAGTGGCCGACGGCATCGGCATTAATCATCATACTCGCGCTGTGGACCAGGCCAGAAACATTGGCACTCGATGCGCAGCAGGTCATTACAGATCAGCAGGTGCACAGTATCGTGATGACCCATTGTGCCGGCTGTCACGCAGCGCAGCCCACGGCAGCAGGCTATACCGCCCCGCCGAAGGGCGTGATCCTCGAGACGCTATCTGACCTACAGAAATACAAGGCACAGGTCTACGCGCAATCCGTCTCCTCGCAAGCAATGCCCGTGGGTAACCTGACTCAGATGACACTCGAAGAGCGAGCGATTTTGGGTCACTGGCTAGAGAAACATTAAAATGAATTTATTTTACATATTTGCGCATTCTTCGCTCGCTTCCGGTCTTTGGGACCTCTCGCACCTAGCCACAGAAACAAAGCGCGAGCATTAACTAGTGCAAGATTGTCCAAGCTGAGGTTCTGATGGCTACTCTCTCAACACATGTACTTGACACGGCCAGTGGTGCTCCCGCGCGAGGCCTAAAAATCAAACTCAAGCGGCTCGAGCCCCACACAAAAGACTTCGGCGTGTTTACGACGAACGCAGACGGCCGTATAACACAAAAATTAATGTCAGAAGACGACGCACTGTTTGGCGTCTACGAGATCGTGTTCCAAGCCGGCGAGTACCTCCGATCGCGTGGAGCAGAGCTACCTAGTTACCCGTTTCTTGATGAGATACCGATTCGGTTTGGTATCTCAGACGATTCACATTACCACGTACCGCTTTTGTTAAGCCCTTACGGATACTCGACATATCGGGGCAGCTAGCCGATAGGAATCTGATCAGTTCAGGCTATAGTTCCTCAGGCTGTTTACCTCTCGTAGCCAAATAGACGCCAGCGCTAGCGGTGGCAAAACCAATTAAGTCATTAGGCTCTAGACTTTCACCGAGAAGAAACCAACTGAATATAGCCGCCAAAGGGGGGACGAGGAAGAGCCACGCCACGGTCTCGCTCGCTGAATTTTGAGCTAACAAATACATCAGGATACTGAACGCTCCAAAAGATACGGCGACGATCTGCCAGCCAATCGCCAACACAAGAGAGTCCGTAAAATTTAGCCTTACCGGTTCTAGGGACAATACAACGAGAACGTGAAATAACGTGGCCGCACCCGCCTGGTAAAAGTTATTTGTGGCCAGTGGAACACGACCAGAGAACCGCTTCTGGAGCAGCGTTGCACTTGTGACCGCTACCAGACCCAGCACCGCCCAGATTAAACCCACCGAATATGAGAGATCTTCAATTTCAACATCAACCACAAACGCGGTACCGACAAAACCGAGAAATAGCCCAGCCCATTGCCGATTCGAGACAACCTCAGAGAAAAAGTAACCAGCAAGCGCGCCGGTCAGGAGGGGTTGCAAGCAGACAATTAATGCCACGGAACCTGCGGGTACTCCATTCAGCACGGCATGAAATATTCCTGTCAGGTACAGCCCATGGAATAAAATACCAGTGACACAAGCCTCTTGGAACGACCGTCCGTTGACCCACAGTCGCTCACCTGCAACTAAAATAAATACCAGCAAACCTAAGGTGACGACCCCAAAACGTAACCCGAGCGCACTCGACGGCGAGGCATCGATGACTATGATTTTTCCGGTAACAAAAGCGGAGGACCAAAGGATAACGAACAGGATCGGCAGGAGGTTCTTCGGCGGTGTAAAAATCGTCTTGGACAAGCAGCGACCGACCTCGTGTTACGACCTATTGGTCATGGTTAGGCGGCGGACAACCAAAAGAAATTAAGCCGCGCACGATTCACCTAACGATACTATAGTGGCCTCTTTCGGTTTGATTCACGGCGCAAACCAATATTAGCCTGTACAGCACTCATCGTCAGTAGTCTGGTTTCTGGGCTCTGAGCTATGATTCATCAGATAACAGATCTGGCACTGCCCACACTGGAAGTCGTCATCCATTATTCGGGCCTCGAGCGCGTCATCTGTCTCGAAGTCGTCAGAGTCGATTAGCCGGCAAAGACACATTAGCATCGTTAAATTCTCTGCGATTTCATACCCGAATTGTGACACACTCCGGTGGTGTAAACAGAGATGAGCTTTATGACGACCCCCACATTTACAAAGCTATGGCCGACCCAGCTTATGGAGATCATTTTACCCGGTCACGATCAGGCTAATTCAATTTTAGCGGACCATGTTGAGAAGCTCGATATCCAGAGAGCCCAAATGACGACGGATTATCTCGGTGACAATCTGTTTGATGATCAACACCCAGTGATCCAATGGTTAAACCAATCTGTACAGCGCGCAGTTCTTGATTATTCTCAGAATTTAGGCATCGATTACAGTCTCGATTTCGCTGTTCAGGCGTGGGCCAATGTGAATCGAATGGGCGATTATCATAACCTCCACAATCATCCACATGCGTGGCTTAGCGGAACCTACTACGTGCTGATTCCAGAACATGACACGCTCCCGTCGGGTCGTGATGACCGAACACCAAACTGCATCAGCTTCTTTGACCCTAGGCCTCAGGCAAATATGACCGCGATTCGAGGGGACGGGGAGATAGATCCGGAACACCGCATCAGGCCAATCGCCGGCCAACTCCTTTTGTGGCCAGCATTTCTACACCATCTGGTGCATCCGAACCTGTCTCACGAGACACGAATCTCTGTGAGCTTCAATGTCGTACTTCGCTGGAACAATGAATACTTACCCGACTGAGGTCTAGGAGATTGCCTCTGCAACCGCGTACCCTACCTCCCTCGTATTGGCGGTACCCTTCATATCGGGAGTCCGAGGGCCTGTCTCGAGGACCTCTTCAATTGCGGTCATTATGTCGGCCGCGGCAGAAGCCTCCCCTAAATGGTCCAGCATCATAGCGCCGCTCCAAATCATCCCGATCGGGTTAGCAATATTCTTGCCGAAGATATCTGGGGCAGATCCATGAACCGGTTCAAATAACGATGGGAAGTTTCGCTCAGGATTTATGTTTGCGGATGGAGCGATACCGATCGTTCCAGTGCACGCCGGGCCCAGGTCTGACAAGATGTCACCGAAGAGATTCGACGCGACAACCACATCAAACCGGTCAGGATTCATCACGAAGTGCGCGGTCAGGATATCGATGTGATATTTATCGGTTGTGCACTCCGGGTAGGCCCTTGAGATTTCCTCAAAACGTCGGTCCCAGTAAGGCATCGAGATCGAGATCCCATTGGATTTGGTGGCAGACGTCACATGTCGCTTTGCGCGTGTTTTGGCCAGCTCAAACGCATACCTCATGATCCGGTCAACGCCCCGACGAGTAAACACGGATTCCTGTAACACGAGCTCTCGCTCAGTGCCCTCGTTCATGATTCCGCCGACACTCGAGTACTCACCCTCACTGTTCTCACGGACAACATAAAAGTCGATATCTCCGACCTCTCGGTTCGCCAGAGGTGATGGAACACCGGGCATTAACTTGACAGGACGTAGACACACGTACTGCTCAAATTGCCGACGAAACTGGATCAGCGAGCCCCAGAGTGAGACGTGGTCAGGCACTGATTCTGGCCAACCAACGGCACCATAATAGATCGCGTCGTAATCCATCATGGTCTCTTTCCAGTTATCAGGCATCATCTGGCCGTGCGCGAGATAGTAATCACACGACGCAAAATCGAAGTGATCAAAGGTTACATTCAGTTGGCGTTTCCGTGCGACGGCATCCAACACACGGATCCCCTCTGGCATAACTTCCTTGCCAATACCATCGCCAGCCAAGACAGCCACTCTGTATGAACTCATGCAGCACCTCACCAATAACGGAGCCGCTATGATAAAACAGGCGAGCCAGTGAAAGGGATCTTATTTTCTGATGATCTCAGAAACCACAGCTACCGAAAAACCTAGGGGTAAGAGGCTGGATCTACTTTTCGGTAAACGCGGAGGTTAAGGTTTTGGTGATGGGAGACGAGAGATAGGCCAATACCGACCGTTTGCCCGCGATAATATCAATCTGAGCCGTCATGCCGGACCTCATCTCTAGAACTTTACCTGTCGACGTGATCTGCCCGGTAGGGACCAGCTTCACGAGATAATGGGTCTCCCCATTTTGCTCCTCGACTGAGTCTGAGCCAACGACGTCCACGTACCCTTCTAAAACTCCGTAGACCGAGTAGTCATAGGTACTCAGTTTCAGTAACGCTTTCTGCCCAGGTCTCACGTAACCAATATCGGCGGGGTTAATCTTCGCCTCGAACAAGAGCTCCGAGTCCTTGGGCACTATCTCGACAATCGGGTCGCTCGGCCGGATAACACCGCCGACCGTGGTCGTATGCACTCTGTTCACTATACCCGCGACCGGGCTCCGAATCACGCTACGGTCTGATTTATCGGCCGCGACATTCACTGCCTGCTCGAGCTTCGAAAGCTCTAATGAGGCCTGCGCCAACTCGTCCAAGATCTCCGCACTATACTCTTGTATCGTGACCGAGCGACGATCCTTGACTTCATCGATCGCAGCCCGTATCTCGTTCACCCTCGCCACCGTCTCGGCGTAGGTCTTCTCCGCTCGGACCGCC
Organism: uncultured Gammaproteobacteria bacterium; assembly: GCA_913042205.1. Lineage (GTDB taxonomy): Bacteria > Pseudomonadota > Gammaproteobacteria > Pseudomonadales > Litorivicinaceae > HIMB30. Next base: position 1,659 of record CAJWIY010000039.1, on the reverse strand, counting down.
TCCAGTCCTGGCTCCAGGCCCTTCTTCACAAGGGTGAGGATAACCTTCCTCTCTTCCTTAACCAGAGCCAGTGTCTTCGCGGCCCCCTCGAGCTCACTCTGTTTCTGTCGGATCTGCGAATCGAACGATGCAAGTGACGCGTCGAGCCTGGCCTTTCGGGCCTTGGCAAGTAGCAGCTCATTATCAATCTGGCTGGATGCGACGCCCCTTAACTCATCATCAAAAACCGGTTCAACTCCCCCGTGTTCGGCGGATAATCGCCGTACTCGGATCAGGGCCTGTATAAACTCGGACCTCTTCGCCTGATACTCGGCACCAGACTCGAGGGGGTCCAGCGAAATCAGGGCCTGGCCGAGGGTGACGTCCATCCCCGATCGGACGTGTATCTCTTTCACGATCCCACCCTCGAAATGCTGAATCGTCTGCAACTGCTGCGACGGGACAACCTTCGCCTCGCCACTGATCACCTGATCGAACTCAGACAATCCGGCCCAGGTCGAGAAGCCGAGTAGGGCAAAGAAAACAACGCCAAGAAAACGTCGCTTGGTCGACGCCCCTCGCCGGCCTGTCGATGCGAAAAGCGCTCGCAAAAAGGAGAAAACAACAAGCGTCTTCGCCAGAATCATGGACCTCATGCGTTACCCTCAGGCGCGACCGTATCGACCTCAGAATTCGACGAAGGAGAAGCAGGGGACTTTCCGGCCTGAGCAGATACCGCATTCTTAACAATCTCCGCGGCGGCCTTACGATCAGTCTGGGCCCGCTGGAACTGCTCGGTTGTCCCCATGCCCGCGATCTTGCCGTATTCCATGATCACCACCCGATCCACGAAGCTGAGCAGGGAAGTCCGGTGAGTTATGAGAATCAGTGTCGAGTCGAACTTCGCCTTCTGGAACCTCGCGACGAAGGTTTGCTCGGAGCGCGCGTCCATAGAGCTGGTAGGCTCATCCAAGATCAATACCGGAGGCTTCCTGACCAGCGCCCTCGCCAAAGATATCGCCTGCCTCTGTCCCCCAGAGAGCGACTCCCCCCGCTCTCGGAGCTTCAGCTTATAGCCGTCGGGGTGTCTGTTCGCAAACTCACTGACGCCCGCTAAATCGCCCGCCCATAGCACTTGCTCTGCCGTAGAATCGACTGCTCCTAGCGAGATATTTTCCTCGATACTGGTCGACATGAGCCACACATCCTGCGTCGAAATACCGAGGTTTTCCCGCAAATCAGAGGGGGCAATCTGGCGGATATCCACACCATCAACGAGAACCATCCCGGAGTCCGCCTCGTAGAGCCCGGCGATTAAACGGCCGATAGTTGTCTTTCCCGACCCAACGTGGCCCAGGATAGCGACCCGCTCACCGGGCTCTACCTTAAACGAGACGTTCTGCAGGACCGGTTCCTGCTGCCCGGGATAGGTGAAGGTAACGTCCTTAAACTCAACCGAGCCCCTAAACTGATTCCGGGGCAAGAATGATCTCTCTTGAGGGTGCTCTATCGGTTGTGACATGAGCTCTTTGAGCGCCTGGTAGCTCACCCCTATCTGATTCAGCCGGACCAGTAACTGGGATAGCTGTGCGAACGGTGCAATGGCCTTACCCGAGAGAATAGTCGCCGCGATAATAGCCCCAAACCCGAACTCACCATCGGCCACCAGTATCGCCCCGG
>CAJWIY010000038.1 GCA_913042205.1 uncultured Gammaproteobacteria bacterium | reverse complement strand
TGGGGTGAGTGGTGTGTAGGTCTCGACCCTAAGCCCAGCCACGGCCGCTATCGATGCGGCGACCATTGACCCAAGCAACCAGGCCAGAGGAACCTGTTCATAAAAAAGACAAAACCCCCCAGCGAAACCGACGAGCCAGCTATACAACGTGAAACGAGTCATCCGTACTGTTTATTCCGAAAACGATAGAATTGCACAGGATGTTTGGGCCCAGTCATGATTAAAACCGTCCTAAGCCGATACGGTTTTAATCTTTCAGTCCAAAACAAGTGTTGACTAGATTATAGCCTACGCAAATGATTCCCCACAGTTCTCGAGAGATTGGAGATACAAGATGACTCGATACCACGACCAGACCGACCGCATTTTTGTGCGCGGTGTTCAGGGTGCGTATAACTTACAGCAGGAACTCGAGCGACTGAGGTCGCAACCGCGAGTTCGCAAAGCCAAGGACCTAAAGTTAATTGACGGTCCTCAAGCCTACTCACGTCACTACGTCGAGCCCAAAGACGGAATAACACAGACCTTCCACTTGCACCTCGAAGAATACAGCCCGGGAGGAAAATCACAGAAGCACGGGCACGTGAACGAGGCCGCTTTCTATATTCTTGATGGCCAGGGCTACGAGATCCACGACAATATCCGGTACGACTGGAGCGCGGGCGATGTCGCAATTGTTCACAATAACTGTGTCCACCAGCACTTCAACGCTAGTGAAACGGAACCAGCCAGGGCTCTGGTGATCAAAACCAAGCCGATGTACCTATTCCTGAACATGTTGTTCCAGCAAACCGTCGAGGCCCGACATAAGGATCCTGTGCCGGGACAGGAGGGCTTCGAGCCCCGCGAAGAAGAGGTCGACTACAACCACCCAGACGGAGGTTATTAATCATGGCATGGCAAGAATCCAAGTTCTGGCTGGATGGCTCTGAAAATATGTTGAGGTACCACGAGGTACTCCACGAGGCCCTGACCGCCGACGAGAGGAACTCCAAACGGAAGAAGGTCGTTCATCCGAGTGAGATGCCCTGGGAGCTAGCACCGCAGGGGATTTTGAAGCACCTGATCAATGAGCAAATGAATACACGGATGGAAACGGTCGATGCCTACATGCAGATCATTCCTCCGGGAAGTCGATCCGGTAAGCACAGACACCTCGCCGAGGAGTGTCTCTATGTTCTCGAAGGATACGGTTACGACCTCCACCAGGATTGCGACGTGGAAATAACGGACACGTACCACTGGAAGGCACAGGACGAGGTCAAAAAATTTGAGTGGGAGTCCGGGGACGTGATCTACATCCCTCCAAACACTATACACCAACACTTCAACGGGGACCCTGAGCGTCCTGCACGTCTCATCTCTGCAACCAATCGTGTCTACTCGATGTGTGGTCTTAATGACCTCGAGCAACTCGAGAATGCACCGGAATATGTAGCCGATACCAACATTGATTCGGACTGGGTAAGAAAATTGATCGCAGAGAAAGTTAACGCCTGATGATTATACTGGGGTCGCTCCTGTCGTTCCTGAGTGCGGCGTTTTTCGGATTCAATGCGGTCATGATGCGGCGGGGAGTGTTGACAGGTACGGCACTCCAAGGCCTCAGTTTTACCCTCCCCCTTGGCGCACTTTTTTTTGGAATCACGTCCCTCGTCCTGCTTACGGCCAAAGATATCGAGGCCCTCGACTGGACCGGGGCCTGGTACTTCATCGGCGCAGGGATCATGCACTTCTTAGTCGGTCGATATACCAACTACAAGTGCACAAAGGCTGTCGGGGCCAACATCGGTGGACCGATCCAACAGTTCACGGTTGTTGTGTCGGTGGTGCTCGCGATTTTGGTACTTGGTGAGTCCATCAACTCGCTAGGGTGGATAGGCATCGTTCTGCTAACGCTCGGCCCTCTAGCGGTGGCCAAGGAAAAGAAAAAGAGTAAAGTCGAGAAGCTTGAGTTCGAGTTCAAACTCTTGGAAGGATATGCCTACGGAATTACAAGCTCCATCTGCTATGGCGCAAGCCCAGTTCTGATTGCACTTGCACTCGAGGTCAGCACCTGGCAGCTGGCGCTCTACGGTGCGTTTCTGGGTCACGTAGCCGCGTCGCTGGTGCTCCTTGTGATTGTCTTCGCGTTTGGATTGACCGGCGAGATCAGGGCGACCGACAAGAAAAATATCCCGTTTTTTATGCTCTCGGCCGTGTTTGTATTCTTGTCACAGGGGCTACGGTATGTCGCGCTCGCGCTGGCGCCGGTCTATATTGTGTCTCCAATGCAGAGAACCTCGACCATCTTCAGGGTCATCTTCAGCAAGATATTTAACCCGACAACCGAGCTTTTCGGTATCTGGATCTGGATCGGGATCGGGGTCTCACTGCTGGGTGCGGTCCTATTAACAATCCCCGGAGATATTGTGACGGCACTACTGGGTTTATAAAACCGATCACCTCACTGAATTAGGCAGGGACCGGGCTGGGTAAGTTCTTAGGGAGCATTGACGCGGCAACAAAAATAACCAACGCGCAGGCCGCGAGAATGTAAAAAAGAATATCGAAACCATAGTCTCGGTGCACCAACGATATTAGCGGAACAACGACAGCCCAGACCGCGAAGCTTACGACGAAACGAACCCCATAAATTGATGCCCTAAATTCAGACTTCGCCATTTTTCCGATCATGTAGTCATTGATTGGTATCTGCCCAAACGAACCAAGCATGAATAAGGTCGCGACGAACAGAGCCATCCAGCCAAATTGACCCGCGAACATGATGAAAAAAACCAGTTGCAGGGAAGACACAGCTAAGAAGACCCTCTTCGGACCTATCCTGTCCAGCATTTGGCCGACCACTAGTTGTGCAAATGATGCAACCGCGAAAACAAAAAGTGCCATGAACCCTATCGCTGAGGCCGAATCAGAGATGGTACCAAGACGCTCGTCAAAGACTTTAGGGAGGGCAAAAGTGGTGCTCTGGAAAATAATTGCTGAAACGGCCGTCGTGAAGAATATGATGACCGATACCCTGATCATAAGACGCCTTAGTTGTCTGTCATTGTTGCCCATAAAACTTGTCTCTGACGTTACCGAGGCATTACCGCTCTTGAGTTTGGTCAATATGTTTTCCCTAAAATCCATGAAATAAAGGACACCAATGCCTATCGAGATCAGTCCGGGCAACCAGAACGCGGCGCGCCATCCCACATAGTCGATCATCAGACCGGTCATAAAAGCCGCGAAGCCGACCCCCATATTTCCCCACACACCGTTGACGGCGATATCTCTACCCATTTTCTGGCCGCCCTTCGCAATAAGCGCCAATCCAACCGGGTGGTATATCGAGGCAAACACTCCAAGAATGAACAACCAGACTGCGATACCAAGTGGCGATTGCGCTGACGAGGCACCCACGCTTGCTATACCGATACCAATAAAAAATACACAGATCATACCTTCACGGCTCCATCGATCTGCCAACCAACCCGATGGTAAGGAAAATAAACCAAAAGCAATAAAGCCGGCCGTCGAATAGGGGATCAGCTGACCGTAGGACATTTCCCAGTCATGAATGAGTGCCAGCGCTCCCGCGGTAGCGAAGATCAATAAAAAGAAGTGGTCTAAGAAATGACCGAGATTTAAATAAAAAAAGTGTTTCCTGTCTTCCAACTCAGCCCTTCATATTTACGGACACCAAATCTTAAATCGAAGATTATGCAATCCCTATTGTGACCGTACAGCTAAACTGTCGATCTTTATACCTAAACCCAGATGTTTAGTGTCACAAACCGGATACAACCGAAGCTCACTGAACAGCTTTTCCCGCATCATCAAATATCTTTAGTGACTTTGAACGAATCTCTACGTAAACAATGTCCTCGTAATCAAAAGGAGTTTCACCATTATGCCGAATGGTTAGCACTTCGTCCGCTACCCGCACCTGGTAAAACCAATCAGCGCCTGTCGGCAACACGGTCAAGACTCGCCCCTCGACCATTCCCGGTCCGCAAGTCCTGCTCAAACCCAATTCTTCAGCCCTTAAACCCAGACTCACGCGCGGGCCGACATTCTCTTTCGCAGATTTAGGCAAGGGAATCGTCACATCGCCCCAACTCAACGAGTCCTGATCCAAGGTGGCGTCGATAAAATTAATCCGTGGACTACCTACGAAATCAGCGGCAAATCTATTAGCGGGCCGCTCGTAGATCTCTAGGGGAGCCGAGAATTGCTGAAGCTCGCCAGACTCGAGAAGCGCGATGTGTGACGACATCGTCAGTGCCTCCAACTGATCATGCGTGACGTAAATTATGGTCGCCCCTGTCTCGCGATGCAGTCGCTTGAGTTCTGCCCGCATCTCCATTCGTAGTGTCGCATCAAGATTCGACAATGGCTCATCCAACAGAAGAACCGACGGCTCCATGATTAGAACTCGCGCGATAGCGACCCTTTGCTGTTGTCCGCCGGATAATTCGCTGGTGTAACGTTCCAGCAGGGAATCAAGCCTCAAAGCAGAAGCTATCTCATCAAGCCTCTTATTTATCTCTTTCTTGCCCACAGAATTAATTTCTAATCCGAACGTAATGTTTTCGGCGACCGTAAAATGTGGCCACAGAGCGTAGCTCTGGAAGACCAAGCCCAGATCCCTTTTCGCAGGGGCAACAAAGGCACCAGTCTTCCCAGAAAACACTACCGAATCACCTATGATGATCTCGCCAGAGGTTGGTTGCTCCAAGCCAGCGATCATTCGCAAGGTAGTCGTCTTCCCGCAACCGGAAGGACCCAACAAAGTCGTAAACGAACCGTCTGGGATCACAAGCGATAGATCCTCAACAGCATGCGTCTGTTTGGTAAACGATTTCGAAACTTTATCGAGCACTATATCTGGCATTTACCCTCCCAAACCTTTCGCTAAGCTGGTTCCCATCACGCGGCGGCTTAACACAGTGCAGCCCACCACGACCACGGTCAATATAAAGACAATCCCGTTCGTATACGGGTACCACCCACGATCGGTGAACAATAAAGAGATCGTTGTGGCCAACTGGGTGGTCGGGGTAACCAGCAGTATCACCAGTGACAGCTCCCTCGTGACTGATATAAATGGCAACAGCATCCCCGCGAAATAAGTCGACTTCTGGATCGGAACAATGATTTTCCGCATCCGTGTCCACCAACCCGCTCCAGCCATCAGGGCGGCTTCTTCGAGTTCCCCTCCGACCTGCCTCATCGCACTGATACCAGCCTTCACAGCATAAGGTAGGGCACTGATCGAGCAAACAATCACCAACAACAAGAACGATCCATGCAGAGATGGAATTGGTCCCCTTGGCACAGCAAACATCGCCAAAAGAGTAGCCCCCAGAGCAATCGATGGGATCAGATAAGGCAGGAACGATATCTGATCCAGACACTTTGATATCAAGGTACCCCGTCGCTTAACGATCGCGTATCCGACCAAGATCCCCATCAAACAAGTAACGACAGCAACGACAAAAGCAAGACTGAAGGTGTTTTTAAGTGCAGAAAGTATTTGCGGGTTTTTAAGTATCCCGGCTTCTCCGGTGCCCAATCCGATCGAGTAACTCGCCTCCCCGATCCAGTAGTGGAGTGTTAAATTTTCCCACGAATACACCCCGGGTATCATCATAACGGTATCGATCGCGAGCGCTACTAGCGGCACGACGATCACCGAGAACAAGAAAAACAAAATGAATCCAGCCAATGCCCAGCGCCACCTTCCGAGCTCGATCAGTCCGAGCCTTGCGCCCTTTCCCGCAACAGTCACAAAACTCTTCCTGGCCCCCACCATCCTGTGATCCATGTAGAGAACAAGCATACCTATGACGATCATCACTAACGCAGCCAAATACCCGAGCCCGGGTCGCTGACCGATGAGGTTCCCATAAAGTGATGTAGACAATACAAACTCCCGGACCGGACCGCCCAAGAATGCCGGCGTACCAAACGTTCCGAGCCCCCGGGCGAATGAAAGTAAGAACGCTGCCATGATCGATGGTACGATTAAAGGAATCGTAATCCGTCGAATAATCGCGAGACGTCCCGCACCGACCAGACTAGCGGACTCCTCGAGTTGCGCATCAATATTCCGCAACGCACCGCCAATCAGTAAAAAGGCAAACGGGAAATAATGGAGAGCTAGTGTGATAGTTATCGGAAACAGGCCATAGGCGAACCAGTCCGGAGGCTCAAATCCGGTAAGCGCAGAAACAATACCTTTTTCGCCGCCAATCCGATCGTTTTTAAACAGCGAAATCCAGGCCAGAGCCAAGGTCCAAGAAGGCAAAATATAAGGAACAACGGCCCAATTAGAAATCGTCTCTTTCAACGGCATATCGGTGCGGACCACCAACCATGCCAGTGCGCCACCGATAAGTAACGCCAAAAATGAGAGACCAAAAGAAATAATCAGAGTGTTTACTAACGGTCTATAAAAGAAGGTGTAAGCACTCTCACTGATGAAAAATCGATACCAATGAGCCAACGTGAAATCATTGACCTTAGAGCCCGGAATTTGAAAGCGTTCGAGAGGATGAACAATAAAAGTTTCTTGGATCATCATGAACAAAGGCACAACGACCAGGTACGCCAAAAGAACGATAAAACAGACCGAGAGAACCCTCTCGGGTGTTACATAAAACCGCCACCGATTAAGCGCTAAGGACATGAATACAACAACAGATTTTATCTAAGTCGATGTCGGCCGGGCCCAGAGCATCTTTCTGGGCCGACCAGACGTTGATAACCAGATAACCTAAATAAGAAATCTGAAACCAAGGGGTATTTTAACGCTGGGCATACTTGAGCCACACATCGAGTACCTTACCGCGATTGGCCGCCGCGTAGTCTAGGTCATAGAGCCACATCCGTTCTTCCCACCAGGCCAATGGCATATCTCCATCGAAGGGTACCTGGTTAGGATTCGGTGTATAGACACCAGGAGACTTGGCCCAAGGAGCAAAGCCCTCAATGGTTCCGAGATACTCCATAAACATCTTGGCTGCGTTTGGGTTTGGGGCATTTGCGGACAATTGAAGCACGATCGGATACATATACCCCAGAGTGGGATCAATCTGTCGGCTGTCGCTCAACGCGAGGTCTTTCTTTTTGATGTCGCGATGCTTTGAGTAAACATAGAACATTCCGTACGGTGGCTTCTCTTGACCTTTGGCACCAACAGCAGCCGCAATTTTTGTGTCCGATGTCATAATGATGGCGTCATTTTGCAAGAGTCGTTTAATGAACTCGAGACCAGCATTGGCTTCGGTCATCTCCAGAGACTTCCCGAATCGTTTCTTGTACGCCGCTTCGAGATCACTACTTCTACGCACCCACTCTGTCAGAGCGTTCTGGTGCTCGCCCGTTATAGCGACGTCGCGAATCATTACCCGGCCTTTATATTCATCGGTGGTGAGATCCCAAACACTCTTCAGTGGGTCTCCGTTTGGATGTTTCTCTGTGTTATACCCAAACACCCGGTTGATGTAACCGAGAACTAAAGGATTTTGGTGTTTCTTGGCGAACAGTTTTTTAGCAGTGGGAGGGACATAGTTTACGAAATAACCGGTATTATTCAGTAACTCTCGAGCGGCGGGCCAGTCCTCTCCAACCACCATATCAACTTTATGAACCCCAGACTGCGCCTCCTGATACGAGCGAGTGATTAACTCCTGTTCTTTTAGCCTTACAACCTCCACCGCAATGCCTGTTGATTTAGAGAACGCCTTGGCAGCCTTGGCTGTCCTACTCGTGGTGGAATAAACAAGCAGCTTACCTTCCTGCTTAGCCGCCGCCTCAATCTTTGACCAATCTTCAGCCCCTGAGTGTGTCGTAAACAGCATACAAACACTGGCAGCCAGGCATGTGACCAGCCTAGATTTTATCTTGGTAAAATTCATAACTATTCCTCAGTTAGGTTTTATTGTTCTACGGGCGTTGACGTTTGGTCCCTCGATGACTCGTTTAACAACTTATTCACTGATTAACATCTAGAACCAACACTCCCGACAGTGGTACCACGTGAGGAGAACAATCGGAAACAAAACAGAAGGTCATTAAACTAAGGTCTAACTATCAGCCAAGTAGTCGTGGACTGGAACGGGTTCACAACCCGTCGGTTGGGTTTGCTCTACCTTTTAGTCCCCATCTGACTAATAATTAGGAAACTCACGCTACTGTGCGATGTTAATTGTTCTTGGCTCTCTCAGCCTGACCCATAGCAAAGTTCAGAGACTTCACCTCAGTATAACTAAGCATCTCGTCCAGGCCCTCCTCGCGACCGATTCCCGAGTTCTTGTAGCCCCCATAAGGCAGCCCTCGGTAATGATTTCCGATGCCGTTGATCCAGACATATCCTGCCTCGATGCTGCGAGACAGTTCCATCGCCGTGAAATAGTCGTTGGTCCAGACCGCCGCGGTGAGTCCGTATGTAGTCGAGTTTGCGATCTCAACAGCCTCATCGAGATCATCGTAAGGCATCAAGCTCATGATTGGACCAAACACCTCCTCTTGTGCGATCCGCATGGTTGAGGTCACGTTACCGAACACGGTTGGCTCCACAAAATAGCCCCCAGGACACCCGTCTATCTCCATAGCGTTACCGCCCAGCAAAAGCTCTGCGCCCTCGTCCTTCGCTATCTGTATGTAACTCAAGACCTTCTGGTACTGAGCCTCGGACACGACCGGGCCCATCTTTATGGAAGTATCCAATGGATGGCCTACCTTAACCTGTTTGACCCGCTCAACCACTTTTTGGCTCAGATCGTCATACTGAGAACGGTGTATGATTAGTCGACTTGTCGATCCGCACGACTGGCCCTGCCAACCGAAGTTCATCCCATTGGTTGCTGCTTTTATCGCCTCGTCAAGGTTCGCGTCCTCACACACGATAAACGGATTCTTACCGCCAAGTTCGAGGCTGACGTGTTTAACCGCGGATTCTGCGGCGGCCTTTTGGATTGCCATACCGGACGCCACAGAACCGATAAATGCTATCCGTTTTACTCGGGGATCTCTGACCAATACCTCGCCTGTGGTACGGTCCCCGGTCACGATATTGATAACACCGGGTGGCGCCACCTCGGCACATATCTCAGCCAACAAGCTCGCCGACAGTGGCGCCTGTTCTGACGGCTTCACGACGATCGTGTTCCCCGCGATCAACGCGGGAGCTATCCGAGACGCTGCGAACCCAATCGGATGGTTGAATGGAATGATACGTCCGACAACCCCATACGGCTCCCTGAGAGTGAGGTGGATATTTTCTGGTGTCGAGGGCACGGTCATACCTTTGAGCTCGTAAGCAAGACCACAATAGAAACGCATCCGCTCCACGGCCTTGTGGACATCGTTGGTCATCGGTCCGACCGTGTTCCCAGTATCCAATGCCTCAACTTTCGCGAACTCATCAGCCCGACCCTCGAGCCGTTCGGCAATCTCTTCGATCAAAGCCACTCGTTGTTTCGGTGTCGTCTTACTCCACGTCTTGGATGCGTCTTTAGCTGCGGTGATCGCTCCTGTCATCTCTTCAGCAGATGCATTAGGGACACGCCCGATCAGTTCCTGAGTAGCCGGACAACGAGAGTCTAACCACTGTTCACACCCCGAACCCCGGAGTTCTCCGTTGATCAACATCTTCCCATCGAGTTGCTCAGTAACCTTAAAACGCGCATCTATTTCCACGATCAGGACTCCAGTTAAATCAAATTTATCAACAAAGGATGCTACGAATTATCAAAACAGACCAATTCAGAATCATGTTTGGGGTGATTCGTGAGTTAGTTTGATCTTTCCGAATCGAGCTGTGCTAGCTTGGCCGGGGCATAACGCTCGCCCTCGAAGCGATAATTTTGAAACAATTCCTCGAGCTCGGTTACCTGGTCCTCCGAGAGGGGGCTTGTGGCGCCCTGATCATCCCGCCAGTGCGATAGATTCGCGGTACCAGGAATCGCACCGACATGCTCGCCCCGGGACCACAACCAGTTTAGACAGACCTGCGCTAAGGTCATCCCCCAACGAAGTCCAAGCAACTCGACCTGCTCCAAAACTCTCAGATTATTCTCGAACGCATTACCTTGAAACCGCGGCATCCCGTGACGGATATCACGTTCTGAGAGTTGGCTCATCTTACGAACGCCACCTGCCAGAAAGCCCCTACCGACAGGACTATAGGCGACCAACGCGATCCCCTGATCCCGACAATATTTCAGGATACCGTCCTCCACCCGACGCGACCACAAGGAGTACTCGGACTGCAACGCGTGGATCACGGTTACTGACCTGGCCCGCTCGAGGGTTGACTGACTAACCTCTGAAAGCCCAGCGTACCTGACCTTTCCCTGCGAAATGAGTTGATCGATCGCCCCCACGGATTCCTCGACCGGGACTCGGTGGTCGACCCGGTGCAAGTAGAATAGGTCAATGACATCGGTACCAAGTCTCGACAAACTCTCGTCGCAGCTCCTGATGATTCTGTCCGGGTCACCATCAATCTCACGAGACCCGTCTGGGTTCTTATACATACCCGCTTTTGAGGCCAGAAATACCCGTTCTCGGCTTATTTTCAACACGGAACCCACCAGGATCTCGTTCTTCCCGCCGCTGTATGTTGCGGCGGTATCGAGCATCACCGGACCGTCACCGGCAATCTTCTGGAGCAGTGCCTTTGCCTTGTCAGTCCCAACAGGCTGGTAGGCCTGGGTGAGTCCCATGCACCCATATCCGAGCCGAGGTACTGTGTCCGAACCGATCATTATATGATTCACTTGACCCCCCTAGCTTAACTTCGAGCCGCTATTGAACAGAATAGACTTCGCGACCACCGGGACCAATCCGGTCTGGTTGATGACCTCACCGATATCAACAAAGTCAAAATCAACCTGGTCCAGTCCGTCGAGACAGATCACTGGCTTCTGGTAGTTGAGCTCTTCAACAAAATGAATCCCTATCAACCCGGCGATGTCCTGCTTCAATAGCAGAGTGATCGGCGTATTGAGACCCTTAAGGCCCTCTATCACCCCATTGCAGAAGGCATCAGCTCGCGAGTAAGTCAGTGACCCGAGCCAGTCGATACCCAGCACCCGAAGCCCGTGATCCCCACTAAAAAGCGCCTTTGATAATGATTCCTCTACCAACTCCGTGATCATCTCTTGATCAAAGTCCTCCGCCGGCACAGTAACCAGAGATACTGGTGCGTTCCGGATCGGCAACAGGCGCTCATCTGAGATGAACACGGTATTACCACTGACCTGCATCCGCTGCTGAGATGCACCCAAAACAGTTGCCCGAATCGGGTCATTCGCAATCCTGATCGTGTAGCCCGTGTCTTGGAGCAAGTCTCGCGTTTTTAGTGCCAACCGCTCCCCTAAATCGTCGCAAGCGTCTGCCGGTTTAGTTGCCGTGATCCATTGACTTACCCCACCACTCAACACAACGGTTCCGCTTGTGGGATACTCGGTGATCGACTGAAGCCGTAACGCGTCACCCAGATCCCGACCGCGGACTGTATCGAGGATCGTGTTCGCCATCCGATCGACGATCTGCTCAAGCTCTTGGCTCTCCAACGCAGTTCCATACTCTGGCAGTTGTCCGTCGCTGGTGTATAGACCAAGGTTAGGTTCAGCGTGTCCAACCGCCCCATCCGCATTGAACTGGAGGATCCGCCCACCGACCTCTATCGCTGTCAGTTCAGAAATCTTGCCATCGACACAGCGTGAGATCTTGGTCGTGCCACCCCCGATATCCACGTTCAGGCAATCGCTACCAATCGATTGCTGGACAGCACCTGAACCAAACGCCGCCATAGTGGACTCGAGCCGATCACCGGCGCTGATCGAAATAAACTTACCCGAGAATGAGGCCAGCAGGTCGGCGATTTGTCTAGCGTTCTGCCGCCGTAACGCGTTCCCGGTCAAGATAACGACACCTGATTCGATATCGTCGCGGTCGATTTCGGCTTTCAGTAAGGACTCATCAATCATCGACTCGAGCTCTGTCCGGATGATGAAGGCACGCCCCTCACCACCAAACGGGGTTTTCATGACCGGACTCTGATAGACAACCTCCGTATTTGAGACGGTGTAGCGGTTGTGCCCTCGCACCATGGTTAGCTTAGAGATCGAGACGTGGGAGGTCGCCGAGCCGATATCGAGCCCAAGCGTCAGTACCTCAATAATATCGGACTCGACCAGAGCACGGTCCGCGGACGTAAATCGTCGAGACTCACTCACTGAAATAGACCCAAACGTTTCTCTTCACTCGACCTACCCACTCAATGCCCTTGAACTTCCTTGAATGAATTATTTAATGTTGTCAGGTTTCTGATATCTGTGTGGTTCCATCCGCGACACGGCGCCATTGACTTCTAATTGCTTCTGAAACTCAGCCCTGATGAACTCGTCTTCCATCCAATAAGGAATAGACGTCCCTCCCTCTTGAATATCCATCGCCGTGTAGTCGGTGGTTTTCTGTCCAGGAGCGGCGCCAGGCAACATGCTCGGGTGGTTTGGGCCAAACCAGGCCGTAAGACGGAACGGCTCGTTCGATACATTGAAGTGCTGGTGGTACCAGCGTGCACCGCCAGGGGCCGCACTCACACAACCCCCATACTCATAATCCACACGGACAACCTCGTCGCCGTTACCGCTCTGCCAAGGGTTCACGCCCAGATGCTCGGGCCATGTGAGGGTATAGCCCTTGCCCGTCAGACAGAACAGAATCGCCGCCGAGGTATGCGCGTGTGCCTTCGAGTAGCGCCCGATCTCGTGCTGACCAATCCAAAGATAGAACTTGTTCTGGGTCATGTGTGGCTCGATGCGCCGGTACCCCGGACTCCGTCGGTTATCCAACGGCAAGTCGGCGTGCACAATGTCCGCCATAATATTGGTCCGACGCATCGCCAGACCCCGGATAGGATCAGGCTCAATCTGAGTCTTCTCCTCAAAAAAATCACTCAGGGAATCATCAAAACGACTGCCAAATCTATAATCACAGTTGAAGATAAAGTCGGTATCACCGACCAGATTCATCAGGTTTGGGGCGGTCGTACCAGCAACGAAAATGACACGCTGGCCCGACATATTAACCATCCGATGGTACGCGTTCACCGGAACCGAAAACAGCGAACCCGCCTGCCACTCAAACACCTGTTTGTGTTTCTCGTCATGCCATACCTCACACACACCACGACCCTCTAAAATCATGATGTTTTTTTCATAAACATGACGCTCTATATTGAGCTCTTTTCGGGGCGGGATCTCAACAACATACATGCCCCAGGTCCCCTCGGTGCCGTAAAGCTGAACATAGGTCCCGTTGCCGCCCAACCGATCCCAAGGCTTCATCGGAAGATCCTGACAACGCAGGACCCCAAAGTCCCGATACACAGGTACCCCCTCAGACTCCATGAACAAATCATAATCAGTCTTCGGCCGACCAAATGTCCCGTGACCTGCTCGCTTCTCGTCGGTTGGTTCTACCCACTCATTACCCATAAGCTGATCCCCCTATTTTATTGTTAGTAAAATGTCACCATCGAGACGCCCATCGATGCCAACAAGGCAGCGGATAGCTGCTTTAACGACGGACGAATCTCAAGCCTAAAGATTGCGACAGATAAAAATATCGCGATGAATGTCTCGAGTGAACCGATCATCACCACGGTCGATAGTTCCTCGTAGGTCAGGGCCGTAAAAAATAGCACCTGCCCGACTGACATCGCCGCCCCGATGGCTAGCGTTATTGGGGCAATGTTGCGAACTCCCTCCACGACAAACCGCCGGTAGGATTCAAAGGGAATCGCAAGCATCAAGTAAAAGCACACCCCCGCCATCGCGCTCACAAGGGTTCCAAAGGCCGGTGTTCCCAGTGTAATGAGTCCATGCTTTCTTGCGATGTAAGACACCGCATACGCAAAGCAAGATAGGATACCCGGGATGTAAAGCGGGGCAACAACCAGCCAGTCTTTCGGTGTGTTTTCCTCTTCATGCTCGTACTTCCGGCTCTTGTCCGAGATCAGCAAGAAGATCGCAAAAGCGAGCGCCATCACCCCGAGCACCTCCTCGAATATCAATGACTCCCCGAGAACGATTACCGCCAATAAAATTGAAAAAAACGGATTCATTTTTTTGACGGTGGTACCACGGGTTACCCCCAGCAAACCAATCGACCGGAAAACAAGCGTCCTTCCAAACACCATCGCAAACAGACCGGCCAAACAAAACCAAAGCACGCCCTCGGATAGTTTTGGATCACCCAGACTTGGCAGCGCCCCGTCCTCAAATACGAGGAATAAAAATAGTGAAAAGATCACCGTCATGATGACCGATAAAAATGCACCATCGTTGGGGAGTCCCTGTCTTTTATTTGAGCTAATCGCAATACTCGCGAGCGCGAAACTTAGCGCGGACGCGAGGGCACAGAGCTGCCCAAATACGCTACTTGCCGGCATTGATCCAGTCTTTGCCTTGAGCGTGCCGGGCCTCTCGTTCAGTTTTCGCTGTCTGGGCCCTTGTACCCAAAACTTTCAGCAGCTCGAGGTCTAGGTCATATCGATCCATCATCTGCTGCACGATCTGCATATCCTTGGCTGCCCAGGTGAATGTCATTTTTGACCAATCCTCGATGGCAGCGCTCCTGCCACTCGACAGCATCAGAACATCGCGGAGGTATTCGAGATCCATCTGGTATGATTCAGCAATCTGGGCGCTCTCAAGCAGACCAACACCATTCAACCAGAGCAGTAGGTTGTTAATTGCCTTGGTCACCTGCCCTCTGCCAATAGGGCCCATGAGCTTGATGTCTGAGCAGAACGTGCTGAGTGATGGTGTTACCCGATCCAATGCTGATTGTTCGCCCCCCACCATGGCCAGCAATGTCCCGTTATCAGCGGCCCAGCCACCCCGAGCGATCGGGATATCTAGAAACTCAATCCCTTGAGCAGCAAACTCAGTGCCCAACTCGATCATCAGTTCTGGGTCGCATGTACTGTTGACCACGACGACTCCGTCTCTTCGTCCACTGTTTAGTAGTCCGTGCTCGCCACGACAAATTTGAATCACCTCGGGATCAAACCCAACAGCGATATACACGACCGAGGACTCCGCAAACACGGCCGCCGGTGATTCTCGCAACACCGCGCCCAAGGCTAACGCTTTGGTCTGTTGCGTATCGGCCTGCTCACAACAGGACACCGCGTAGCCAGCGTTCACGAGGTGCTTGATCTGAGCCAAACCCATCCGGCCCGCGCCGATTAAACCGATTGTTTCTCTAGTCATATTTTTCACCGCATGCTTACCCAAGGTGAACACTACTGCAAAACGAAAACAATCAATTCAAGAGAATTGGTTGGACACCCAAACGAGACCGATATTTGTGACTTTCTAACTTCAGTACACAATAAAAAAATTAAAAGGAGTAATACGATGAAGATCAGTCCACTTGCTCCCGCGATCGGGGGGCGCATCGAGGGGTGTGACCTCACCCAGACGCTCGAGGCCACGCAAATTAGACAGATACAAAAGGCATTTCTTGAGCATGCGGTTCTTTTGTTCCCTGGACAAACTCTCGCTCACCAGGATCAACTGAATGCTGCACGGATATTTGGAGAATCTGGAACCTTACACCGACCCAGAGAGTTTCAGCCGAAGGCCTATGAGTCGCTTCCTGACGGAATCATGATGATTTCAAATATCCGCGAGGATGGGGTCCCCATCGGTTCGCTACCGGATGGCGAGATGATGTTCCACCACGACATGATCCACCGAGAAATTCCGGACAAAGCAACACTTTTATATGCCGTGGAAATCCCCTCTGTTGGCGGAGATACCTGGTTCGCGAGCGGTTACGCTGCGTACGACACTCTTTCGGATAAGTGGAAGAGACGGCTCGAGGGCCTCAGCGCCAGGCACGTTTACCACTACGGATCCACCCAAAAAGGTGACGAAAAAGGGACCCCCGCGTTTGGCGAAGCGGCCCACCCTATCGTGAGGACGAACCACGAGACAGGAAGGAAATGTCTCTACGTCAACAGGCTGATGACTGTCGGCGTGGTTGGTCTCGAGGCAACGGAAAGTGACGAGATACTAAACTTTTTGTTTGACCACTGTGAACAGGACGCTTTCGTTTACAAACACCAGTGGACGATCGGTGACCTGATAGTTTGGGACAACCGTTGTTCGATGCATGCCCGGACGGATTTTCCGGGGGGAGAGCGGAGGCTGCTCTTCCGTACCACTGTCAAAGATACGCAAGCCCCAGCGTAAAAGGAAAAATAATGAAAAATCTTGAAGGTAGGGTGATCATTGTGACCGGCGGATCCGGGGGTATCGGGATCGTCGCATCGGAGCTCATGGCTGAACGAGGCGCCCACGTTGTTCTGGCGGAGCTCGACGGTACCAGAGCCGAAACCGAGGCGGATCGATTGCGTAGCCAAGGTCTAGACGCTACAGCTATACAGACCGATGTGTCAGATAAGGGCTCTGTGGACTCCATGGTTAAGGAAGTCTCTGCCCAACTCGGTCGGGTTGATGGACTCGTTAACAACGCCGCTATGTTTTCCCGCGTACCGATGTCGCGAGTCGGTTCACTTGAAATATCAGAGTCCGAGTGGGACAAGATGATGGAAATAAACGTAAAGGGCGTGTGGAATGTCTGTAGCGCTGTCGTTCCCGTCATGAAAGAACGAAAATATGGAAAGATCGTAAATATTAGCTCTGGTACTGCACTGAAAGGGTCCCCGTCAAGAATCCACTACGTCACATCCAAAGCCGCCGTTATCGGGTACACCAAGTCGTTGGCGATGGAGGTCGGCGAGCACAATATCTATGTTAACTGTGTCGCTCCCGGAAGTACTCTCGCTGAAGAGAACCCTACCCCAGAAATTATCGCGGTCCGTGAAAAAGCGGCCTCTAATCGTTGCATTAAGCGTGTCCAGAGGCCCGAGGATCTTGCCGGTCCACTGGCCTTTTTTATGGGTCCCGATAGCGATTTCATTACGGGCCAGACACTGGTCGTTGATGGGGGCAGTTGTCTTCACTGACCGTTTTGCGTCCGTACGAAGTCACTGAGCCAGCGTGACCCCTTCAGTTCCTGGATCCTCTCGACCTCTAACTTCAGGTCATCTATCACGGACTCAACTGGAGAGTCGTGGTAGTCAGCGAACTCAACCATGTTACACAACTGGATATGCATATTGACGAGCATGTAGTAGGCATTATTTTCGACCATGACAGCGCGAGCGCGGTCTGGTGATTTGCTCATCAGCTCGTTGGTCAAGTCAGCAAACGCTCGTATATCGAAGATTGCATTACGCATCATCGTCTCCATTACCAAGTTAGTACTATGAGGTAGCTATGGCCCAAGTTCCTTTTCATCTAGCATTCCCCGTCTCGGATCTCGAGGCCACTCGAGATTTTTTCACTGATGTTCTTGGATGCGCAACTGGTCGCAGCTCAGACCGTTGGATTGATTTTGATTTTTTTGGTCATCAGGTGGTCGCTCATTTGGCTGATGAAGAACATAACCCTGCGCCAACCAACCCGGTTGACGGTAAACAAGTCCCGGCGAGCCACTTCGGGGTAATCCTTGACTGGACCGAGTGGCATACGCTCGCTGACAGGCTCAAAGCTGCTGACGTTGAATTCCTAATTGAGCCCAATATCCGATTCGAAGGTGAGGCGGGGGAGCAGGCGACTATGTTCTTCACCGAGCCCTCCGGGAACGCACTTGAGTTCAAGTCATTCAGGGACATGTCCCAGATATTTGCGACCTGATAACTAGGCTAGAAAGGAGTTTACGGGGGTCGACGTTAAGTTAAAAACATCAAGCCTTGTGATCACATATAAACGCTAAGAGCCTAGGCCTGACGATCCACAAGCAGGTCGTTGATGTCCTCGAGCATTACCCCTGCCCCCCCGTGTCGAATCGAAATCGGAAAAGCCTCACCCTTATGAATCAATAACAGGCTCGGATACCCATCAACCTTAAGCCGCTCAGCCAGACTTCGTTGTTCTTCATGGACTGACCGAACCGCGTCGGATAACAGAGCCTCAGAATAACTCGAGCGATTAAAACCAATCTGCTCCGCCAAATCACACAGGACCTCAGAATCCCAAACGTTCTTCGCTTCACAGTAGTAGGCATCTTGAATACGTTCACCGAATACCTCACCTCGGCCCGCAATCCGCTCAGCAGCAATTACCGCACGACAACTGATAAACGTGGTCCGTGGCGGTGGTGGTGATTGATCCCAATAGCTGTAATTAAAGGTTACCTTGCAGGTTGACTCGATCCGTTCCCAGGTCCGCTTGAGGTAGTCGACCATCTCAAGAGGCATTGGTGTATCACTGTCATCGGCCAATCCTCCCAGCAACGATACGACCGGCAAGCCTTCTGGCAATTGACTTTTCAGGGCCTTCCAAGTCGGCCGAAATCCATAGCACCAGCTGCACATTGGGTCATGCACATAAACCAGAACACTTTCTGGTCCGTCTTCGGCTATGGTCATTGGTCACCCCTACGAAATCTCGTGATTAGTCGATCCCTCCCGAGACCCCTAAAAAATTGGTTTGGTACCAAAGATCTTGGTCCCTTAACACTGCATCCGTCTGTTCAAAGTCAAAACAGTGCTGCCTCATAACTCATGATTTGATTCCGATACAGCCGTATTTTGTCTCTAAAAACTCTTCGATCCCGTGTGGCCCACCTTCGCGACCGAGACCGGACTCCTTGACTCCACCGAAGGGTGCGACCTCGGTCGAGATAATTCCGGTATTGACACCGATGATCCCGTAGTCAAGGGCTTCATAAACGCGGAAGGTTCGCGAAAGATCCTCGGTGTAGAAATATGCGGCCAGCCCATATTGGGTATTATTAGCGAGCGCGATAGCCTCGTCTTCGCGATCAAATTTGTAAATCGGAGCGACTGGACCAAAGGTCTCTTCGG
>CAJWIY010000037.1 GCA_913042205.1 uncultured Gammaproteobacteria bacterium | reverse complement strand
ACTGTAATCCCTTACCCTTGCTCAGCATTATTGATTTTATTCAACAGTCGTAACGAGCCTAGTACGCTCGTATTTTTTATTTTTTGGGAGAATTAAAAATGAATAACATGGCCCAACTCACGGTATCAAAAGCATTGGATACCTCACATCTCGACGTGAAATTTCCGTTTAAAGCAAAATATGGAAATTTCATTAACGGGCAATGGGAAGAACCCAAATCAGGTGAATACTTTGACAATACATCACCGATCACCGGTGAGGTTATATGCGAGATCGCACGATCAAACGCAGAAGATGTCGAATTCGCCCTCGATGCGGCGCATGGAGCAAAGGAGGCTTGGGGCAAGACCTCAACAACCGAACGCTCAAATATGTTGCTGAAGATTGCGCAAGTTATTGAGGACAACACTCAATTACTGGCGGCCGCCGAGACCATTGATAACGGCAAACCGATCCGTGAATCTATCGTTGCAGATATGGCACTTTCGGTTGATCACTTTCGGTACTTTGCTGGTTGTATCCGTGCGGAAGAAGGATCCATTGGCGAGATGGACGCACAGACTTATGCGTACCACTTCCATGAACCACTTGGCGTTGTTGGTCAGATAATTCCGTGGAACTTCCCAATACTTATGGCGACTTGGAAGCTTGCACCGGCATTAGCAGCTGGTAACTGCGTGGTTTTAAAGCCTGCTGAGCAAACGCCTGGGTCGATTTGTGTGTTACTCGATTTAATCGGTGACATCCTGCCAGCAGGTGTGATCAACGTGGTTCACGGATATGGGCTTGAGGCTGGTAAGCCCCTCGCATCGAGTTCACGAGTCGCTAAGGTAGCCTTCACAGGAGAAACCACAACGGGTCGTTTGATTATGCAGTATGCCTCACAAAATTTGATCCCTGTGACCCTCGAACTAGGCGGAAAGTCACCAAATATATTTTTCGATGATGTGTTGCGCGAAGACGATGCATTTTTCGACAAATGTCTCGAAGGATTTACGATGTTCGCACTAAACCAGGGTGAAGTCTGCACATGCCCATCACGTGCCCTAATCCAAGAATCCATCTATGACGAATTCATTGAGCGCGCGATTGCACGCACCAAGGCGGTAATTCAAGGCAACCCATTGCAAATGGAAACCATGATCGGCGCACAAGCCTCCACTGAACAGATGGAAAAAATCACCTCATATTTGAAACTCGGCCGAGACGAGGGCGCAGAAGTCCTTACTGGTGGTGACGTAGGTTCTGTCTCAGGTTGTGAGAACGGGAACTATATCCAGCCGACGATTTTCAAAGGCAACAACAAAATGCGGATATTCCAAGAAGAAATTTTTGGACCGGTGGTATCGGTTACTACTTTCAAAAATGAAGCCGAGGCGCTCGAGATCGCCAACGACACACTGTATGGCTTAGGGGCCGGTGTCTGGTCTCGCGACGCTAACGTATGTTTCCGCATGGGTCGTGGTATTCAAGCTGGGCGTGTTTGGACCAACTGCTATCATGCATACCCTGCACATGCTGCCTTTGGCGGATACAAGCAGTCAGGAATTGGGCGTGAAACGCACAAAATGATGCTTGACCATTACCGGCAGACCAAAAATATGCTCGTTTCTTACGATGAAAATAAATTGGGCTTTTTCTAAGCCAGTGAATTGAATCATCAACTGCGTCATCGGCTTAGGCCGTTGACGCTCCTCCGGAGAAAGTAATGAATCCAGAAATGCAGGTCTCAGCAACAGAAAGTGCTCTGGCATTGATTGAACTTATAAAATCACGGCACGGTGATGATCTGTTGTTTCATCAATCGGGCGGGTGTTGCGACGGATCAGCGCCAATGTGCTTTCCAAAATCGGAGTACATGACCGGCCAGCAAGATGTTCTTGTCGGCGAAATCGGTGGTATTCCGTTTTTCATGAACGGAGAGCAGTATAAGCTCTGGAAGCACACCAATTTAATCATCGACGCCATCGACGGCGGAGGTGGCATGTTCAGCCTCGACAATGGAACTGGTAAACGATTCCTGACCCGTAGCGAGATTTGTCGGGTACCCTAAGTAATTGATGTTTGGGTTACATCATCCGGATGAACAGTGGGCGGCTGTTCGCCTCTAATAAACGCAACACTTGGATTACTAGACAAGTCTTCTATCCGGGTAGTTGTTTGAGCTATTTTTTCTAGGTTTCTGATCTATACCAATCGGGCATCTTATTTTATTGCGATAATCAGAAGACCGATGATAATGAAAATAGAGCGCTCAAAAAATCTGCGCTGGCTGATGAGTCCATACGAACTCACAGTGATACCTAGTGCGATTTTCAAAGCATAAATCAGCGCGTATAACCAGTTATTTAGGTTAACAATCTCCGGATGGGTGACCATGCCAACCGGAATAATGTAGAGCCCAATACCAATAGCCATAGCGGATACAGCGACCTTTAACCAATTTTCTTCGACCATCCCGGCTGCTATGAAGACCCCACCACACACGGGTGGTGTTATGGTCGAGAGTAAGGCGTACCAAAAGACAAACAAGTGAACCAGAATAGGCTCTAAGCCTCGGTCGATCAGTGCCGGACCTGCGACAGACACACAAATAACATAAGCGGCAGTTGTCGGTACCTCCATACCTAAAAAAAGACAGGCAACCGCTGTGAGTGCCAGAGTCAAATAGAGACTGTCTCCAGAAACTGACAATATGAGTGATGTGATTTTTACGCCGAGACCGGTGATCCCCAAGACACCAACAATCAATGACGCGCACAATATAATGGACGCAATCATTGAGATCTGGCGCCCCGAAATAGTTAGAGCTTCACCCAATCGTGTAACCCCTCGTTTAAGATCTAGTCGCGCATCCGCTCCTGTGAACAGCAAAAGCATTGCCACGAAGGTAGCCAACGCTGCAGCGTATTGCGGTGTATACCCGTTGAACATCAACCATAGAAGCACTGCAAAGGGCACAACGAAGAACCCGACCGTAATTGCTAACTCAAGTTTACTCGGCTGCTCGGATGCATCGACGGGTCTCAGATTGAATAGTTCAGCGTATCTGTTAACCCCGATCCATACCGTATAGAAGTACAACACTGCTGGTAGCGAGGCTGCGAGGATAACCTCCGTATAGGGAATCCCCGTTAATTCAACCATAACAAAGGCCCCGGCTCCCATGAGTGGTGGCATTATCTGTCCACCTGTCGATGCTACTGCCTCAACCGCTCCTGCCACCTTCTTTGGGTAACCCAACTTTCTCATTGTCGGAAGCGTAACCATGCCAGTTGAGGCCACGTTCGCTGAGGCAGATCCAGAGATAGAGCCAAACAACGCAGATGAAATTACTGACACCTTCGCTGCGCCTCCTTTCAAATTCCCTGCGAAAGCTACAGCCAAGTTCATAAAGCCACTGCCTGCCTCACCTGCGTTCAAAACTGCACCAAAAATTAAAAAAACGGAAATAATAGAAACTGAAACACCAGTTAGGGGGCCCCAAAGCCCTCCCTCAGTGATGATCAATGTGCCCAAGTAACTTCCTACCGGAATACCGCCGTGACCAAACTCACCGGGAATAAAATGCCCAAAGAATCCATACAAAAGAAAGAGGCTGGTAACGATGGGTAGCGGCAAACCAACGGTTCGTCTTGCCATTTCAAGTACAGTGATAATCAAGACAAACCCAATAAGATACTGGAGATGCCCCTCAAGGAACCCATACTGATCTGATAAGCCTGACTCGTTGATTGCGAGATAGATACAGGCAGTAACCGCCAGACAAAACCAAACAATGTCTCGAAGCGCGCGAGGCAATGTGGCTTGCGGTATCAGAAAAATCCATGGAAGTGCCGCAACTAAATGCAAGGGGCGCGAGACCAGACTCGGGACAAGCCCTGAGAAAATCAGATAGGTGTGAAATAACACCGAGAGGAGTCCAATCGCTACCCAGACTCGAGTGTTTGAACGATTAATAATCATCGATTACAGCGCTCGACAATGCCGAGCGCATGCATCTGTGCTTAGTGGTGATCCGCCATAGGAACGCCCACTTCCTTATAATACCGCTTCGCCCCAGGATGTATCTCGGTTAAGACATTGACTAACATGTCGGGACTAACTCCGTCCCACCATTTAGCAGCAGCACCCAGTGCCTTTTTGTTTTCCCAATAGGCTTTTGTGAGTGAGTAAGCAACGTCTTCACTCATATCAGTTGTTGTGAATGCGACAACTGGCAACGAGGTCGTCTGAATATCGCTGGATTGGCCAGCATAAGTTCCAGCAGGTATGACCAGTCTTGTTCGCTTGGTTGTTTTAACCTGCTCGTCGTTTAAAGACAAGACTGTTACACCAGCTGAGGCCGCCGCCTCAATGACGTTAGGCGCAGGATATGAGCCAGCGGTTACAAATCCGTCAATTTGGCCATTTTTCAGAGCTGGCACAGCATTCGATAGCTCAACCTCAGCTAACGTGACCTTACCCTCTAGACCGAACAGCTTCAGGTACTTCGCACCCTCTCTAGCCCCAAACGATCCTTTACCCAGCAGGATTGTCTTCCCTTCCATCCCAGAAAAATTATTCACACCGCTCTTGTTAGACATAACGAAATGCATGGTCAATGATGGGATCGGGAACAGCGCACGAATCTCGTCAAACCGAGGATGGCTCTTTTCTTTAAACATCGCCTTACCACCGCGAGCGAGCTTCACCAGAACCGGTGGGGTGGTAAACACATAATTATTGGTCCTTCCCTTGACCTCCATCACGTTCTGAACAGAACCCTGGCTCTCCTCGAGCGTCACCGTGATCTTCGAATTGGTCCCATTTTTTACGGCCTCGGATAACTCCACTCCCATCTGGTAATAGGACGAAGTAGATTTAGCGGACTTGTAAGTAATCCTCGTTTCAGCATGAGCGATAGACGTCCACATGCAAAGACTCAGTATCGATGAAATTCCAATAAGTATTTTTGATCGCATTATTATTTTCTCCAGAAATATTCAGCCCCGATTACGTCAGAAGTACTGCCGTATTTCAAGACCCGCGTGCCGTTTATGGTCGAGCCATTGACCCGTCCTAATACGACCAATATGAACCACAACCATAACCGCATTAAAGAGGCCCAGATAGGTATTTCTGTACTCCAGAGATTATTTCTTGCTCAATTAGACTTGCTAAATATGAGCATCAATAACTGAGTGATCTCACCCTCCAAGGGAAAGGAAAGCATGCCCATCACCGAATACCCGAGTGCCCAGGGCATGAAATAGAACCTGAAGAGATAAAAAAACCAGGCAACATAAAGTGGCACGAGTGGTTCAACAAGAAACCTCGGCGTCACTGGATCGAATACTTTGATGACCGGATCCGTGTATTTGACGAAAACCCGCATGAAGAAAAAGTCTGAATGCAACGGCAGAAAAATATTCATGGCGACTCGTCCAATCAACGTCCACATGATCAGACCCATTATATAGTCCATGACAATTACCCAGCCCGGCAAGTGAGCCATCGAGACTTCCATCAGTATTCCTCAAGTGATGTTCAAGTACGAAAAGTTAACAAAAAAATAGGGGGCATTGCCCCCTATTTTTACATTCCGAGGTCTAGTGCGTCGCCGACAGCACTTCCTCACCCGACGGATCTCGGGTCGAATCGACCATTGCCTGAGTCTCTGCATCTGGCTCCTCAGTCGCAAGACTCACCACAACCATGGCAATCAAGCTAACCGATGCACCGATGATGCCAAACCGGAGATGATCGATTCCCATCCAAGGCTCCATACCCGCAAACCTTACCAAATATAGGTAGTAGGTTCCGGCTAAGAAGCCCAGAATCATCCCTGCAATTGCACCCTGCCTGTTTGCTCGTTTCCACCAGATACCCAGTACCAGCGGGAAGAAGAGCCCTGACATTGCGAAATCAAACGCCCACGCAACTGCGCCCAAGATACCCGTGAGTTTCATACTCGCGATATATGCTGCAGCCGCACCAATCACTATGAGAAGTATCCGGGCCACAACTAGACGTGTCTTAGTTTCGGCTTTAGGGTCAATGATCTTGTAGTAGAGATCGTGACTCAAAGCATTGGCGATAGCTAAGAGCAAACCGTCCGCAGTGGACATAGCGGCAGCCATACCACCCGCAGCGACAAGGCCTGAGATAACATAAGGTAGGCCTGCTATTTCTGGCGTCGCAAGCACCACGATATCAGCGCGCATGAAGAATTCATTCAACTGCAAGATACCGTCACCGTTACCATCGTTCAGCCAGAGCATCTTAACCGCCGACCAGTTCTGAACCCACGGTAGTGCCTGAACCTCAGCGATCGACTTACCGATAATGCTGGTGGCCAGAGTTGGGTCAAGCAACTGAAGCTTGGTCAGGGTCGCCAACGCCGGTGCTGTAAAGTACAGCAGGAAAATGAAGAACAGTGAATATGCAACTGACTTGCGAGCGTCACGAACAGAAGGCGTCGTAAAGTAACGCATCAGGATATGCGGCAACGATGCCGTACCCATCATCATACAAATCGCCAGCGTGGCAAAACTCCAGCTCTGCATACCACCCTGCGGGTCGAAGTGAGGAACCGACAGAATCTTTACACCGCCGAATGGTGGCTTATCTACCGCTGCCGCTCCAAGCTGCACGGCTGGTTCCAGCTCCTGAATTCGAGCGACGGCCTCACCGTAGCCGAAATGCGGAATGATGCCGAATCCCTGAGCGTTTGACATCCATATCACAGGGATTAAATAGGCAATGATCAGTACGATGTACTGAGCTACCTGTGTCCAGGTAACAGCCCTCATTCCTCCGAGCATCGAACACAGAAGAATACCCAGCAGGCCAAACCAAACACCGACCTCAAATGGAATCTGAAGGGCCCGGGCCGCAATTGTGCCTGTAGCGTTGATTTGAGCAGTCACATAGGTGAAGGAGGCCACCACAAGCACGATCACAGCGCAAAAACGTGCGGTGTTCCCACCGTAACGTGTCCCAATGAAGTCTGGGACCGTGTAGCACCCGAACTTCCGCAGGTAGGGCGCCATGAGCGAGTTGACCAGAACATAGCCACCGGTCCAGCCCACGATAAACGCGAGATAGCTATATCCGCCGAAATAAATACCACCCGCAAGTGCGACGAACGACGCGCCCGACATCCAGTCGGCTGCCGTTGCCATACCGTTGTAGACCGCGGGCACCTCTCGGCCGGCCACATAGTAAGCCGAGACCTCCATTGTACGTGACAGCCAACCAATCCCGGCATACACAAGGATTGTGAAGGCCACGAACAGGATACCGATTGTTGCGGCAGACATACCCATCTGCTCAAGTATTGCCATCAGGATAATGAAACCGATAAAGCCACCGGTATACATCCCGTAGATTCGGCCTAGATTGTCAGTAAATTTACCTTCCATTGTCTGATCTCCTGCTAAACACCAGCTTCATCATCAATCTTGTCTTGCTGATGGTTCTGGAAGAAGATCAACGCAACAAAAACGATCAAAGAACCCTGTACTGGGAAGTAATAGCCCAGAGGGAATCCAAGGAATGAATACTCCATCAGAGCTTTCGCATTCCATGGGATGATTATTGAAAAAATGAACCAAATGGCTAGGACCAAAAACGTTAAATTTCGCGTTTTAGCCCAGTGCCGCTGCTTAGTTTCGCCATCCATATGTGGCCTCCTGTTGAGTTAGCACCAATAACATTATTCTTATGATTGGAAGATAAATTCACCGGCTAAGGCAGAATCACCCAGTAGTGAGGATACGGACTTTCTTCGATCCGGCCGACTATACCTTGGCATGATAGCGTTTAGTCGTAGCTCATCTGTTTCAAAGTTGTGGCAACCTTGGTTTAACAAGGGGCATTTTAGTGTTTACATATATCCAAAAAAAGCTATCTGAATTGCGCGACATGGTGCGGCAGTATCCTGTCTTCAGACGGCGTTCTTTTCCGATCGAGTCTCTAGAATCTGCTTCTGAGTTTGTTGCAACAAGGGCCGCGTTTGTCGCTCAAAAGACGATGTTTGGCTATGTGAAAACCCGCATGGGTACAAGCTATCCTGAGATGTTTCGTGATGACGTGATGGTCTCCTCTCTCAAAATCGCAACCCTTTACCACTACTCGGCGTGTCTCGGCGATTTGATGATCTACGTCTTCCGTACGTTATCTGACAGATATCAGGTTCCCACCGATAGATGCATGGCAGAAGCAACGATAGGTTTTCGCAAAGGTCTTGTCAGTAATCTGGGCCCAGATGACGAGATATTTAATCTCGAGGAAGCGTGTATTTCTTTTAAAGCGCGCATAGACAGCGCTCGATGGGACGAACCCATCGAAGCTTTCGATGTCTTTTCAAATAGCCCCAAAAGTCTCATCCGCTGGGCCCCTATCGCAGACGAGTTTAAAAACCTTGATCAGGATATTGCTGAAAATTCAGTCACGTTTGCGTGGATCGAGATTCGCAAGGAATTTAATGACTTGGTGAACCTGCCAGAATCGTACCTTCAGGATTTGTAGACCGCCATCTGACTAGACCTATTCCAGGACGAAAATGGTAAATTTGGATGGCAAGTAAAACGACGTCCTCTCCAGTCATCAGAACATGCCAATCTGGATTACAACTCTATAAGTACGGCACGCGAATTCAGGTCGCTATCGTCAATATCAACACTCTGGTTACTAACCATTGCGGGCATACCGCCAATAGTTGTTTGTCAGATTTGACAAGCTGCATGGAGCAGAGCGGTAATCAACCGTCAAGGCTTGTCTCCCCGCACCAGAGCAGGTGGCGTAAGTCGTTCGGCTTACTTATGTCAGAAACCACAACCTGACCACCGTCATTTATTGCATTTCCGCTTGCTAACGGTCAACGCCAATAAGGAAAGCATCAGTGTATCGCGTGGGGTGTTCCTAAATTTTCCGCAACATAAAAAAAATCTACTCCAGAGGTGTTGTTTTTGATAACAGAACTATCCATCCGCTCGGTTGTGGCTTCAAATCCTCAATTTTGCTTACAGAGGGAGTGACTTCGCTCAATTTTTAAGTTCGACTATCACATATCTTGAGGCGACGCCTAAACCAACGGTGCATCAACCAGAGAATCAGCGATGAGCAGGTAATCGGGGCAATATGAACATTTCCGACATTATAAAAATAGAAACTCCCTAAGTGATAGGTATATCGTTCAAATCAAAATAGCTCTCAGTTTTTCCTAGATTATTCCTGCATTGCAATTCTGGTCTGTTACTCTGGCGTGAATCACGGTCGATTGATTTGACTGAACATATTTAAAACTAAGATCGTTGGCTCACGAAAGTGAAATTTGCAGTAAAAAATTTAAGTCACAACTACAGCAAAAAAGTTCAAGCAATTCGGAACTTTTCTACACAACTAAACACAAACAAGGTCACAGCGCTCTTGGGTCCCAACGGCGCCGGCAAGAGTACTCTGTTTAAAATACTCGCGGGCCTCATCCGCCAAACATCTGGGAGCATCGAAATTAACGGAACCAGTTGGGATCGGAACGACCCAGAACCACTTGGGAAAATCGGATTCGTTTTTCAAGACCCCACGATCGATGGTATGCGGACCGGAAAAGCAAATCTAACCTATGCTGGCCAACTTCAGGGACTGGATAACAATGCGCTCAAGAGTCGGATTGAGGAGCTTGTGGCAACATTTGATATGGGTGATTACGTAACCAGACCCGTTGGATCATTGAGTGGGGGGCAAAGACGTAGACTCGAAATAGCCAGAGCCCTTATCCACCGACCTATTTGGCTTTTTTTAGATGAACCATCCGCAGGACTAGACATCGATAACAGGCTGAGGCTTTCAGAAACAATTCACTCGCTTGTGAATTCTGAAGGATGCGGCGTACTCTGGTGTACCCACATTCCTGACGAGCTGAGGTCTGGAGATAATTTAATAATGATGAAAGAGGGGGAAAAAATTTTCGATGGTCACTTCGACTCGCTAGAACAGGTTATGAGTCAATATCAGTCACTGGTAGGAAAGGCATGAAACGCAGTCAATTTGCGCCAGTACTCGCCATCTTTCACAGAGAGTTCGACCGGTTCGTCAAGCAAAAAACGAGGTGCGTCTCAGCGATCGTACGGCCACTAATTTGGCTCGTGGTATTCGCGGCAGGCTTTCGCAGTGTTCTGGGGATTGCTATACAACCGCCTTATGAAACCTACATCAGTTACGACCTATACGTGACGCCCGGCCTGATTGGGATGATTGCCCTGTTCAATGGTATGCAAGCATCCTTAAGCATGGTCTATGACCGTGAGACAGGAAGTATGAAATTGCTGATGACCGCACCCATCAGTCGACGCAAACTTCTCATTTATAAACTGTTAGCGACAGCTACGATATCAACGATACAAGCATATATCTTCATCGGTATCGCTATCCTCTACGGCGTAAATTTACCATGGTTTGGACTGATAACGGCACTGCCAACGATATTCATAGGGGCGTATTTTATTGGACTATTTGGGCTCGTCCTAGCGAGTCAAATCAAAGAGCTTGAGAACTTTGCGGGAGTCATGAACTTCGTCATCTTTCCAGCTTTTTTCCTTTCCAGCGCTCTGTATCCCTTGTGGCAAATCGAGGAAACAAGCGAGATCGTCTTCACATTGGCCTCAATCAATCCCTTCACCTATGTAGTCGAGGCAATACGCTTCGGTATTCATCAAACGGCGATCACTTGGCACACAGCTGGACTGCTTGGCGGCAGTATTCTCTTTTCAACCGCAGTGCACCATATGTTCACGTTCGGTCAAACGAGATAACTCAAATTTCCGATTGATTCAAAACCGCAGGTCGGCCAGTTAACTCAAAATATGAGGGGCTCAATTTCGCGAAGTCCCCTGGGCTGTGCGTTACAATAATAGTCGGAACACCTTCTTCACTAATCGCCGTTTTAATATTGGAAATTAATCGCTCTACGTTTGCCGGGTCCAGTGACGCAGAAGGCTCGTCGAGCAACAGCAACCCGGGTCGCGCGAGGATACCCCTTGCAATCGCAATACGCCGCTGCATACCGAGTGATAACTGACCAGGCCTTAGCCGACTAACTTCGGACAAGTCGAACAAGGACAGCCAACGTTCCTGTATTCCAATATCTTCACAAACAATCGATAAATTCTCGGTAACTGTAAGCCAAGGCAATAATGTTGGTTCTTGAAAAACCAAACGGGGTCTTAGGCTGAGATTTTGTCTTGAAATCGCCCTTAATAGTGTTGTTTTTCCAATACCTGAATCCCCGCTGACAACGCTGAGCGCCGGAGACACATCAATACTCCCAGCCTCCACAATGAGTTGGTCATCCAGCCAGCAATCAGACCAACTGACCATCTTTACGCCACCTTTGGACATGTTGCTCAAGAGGTCTGACAGCAAGCCATTCAATCAACTGCATAACCATCATAAAACTCAATGCGTATGCGAGGATCATGTCGACCTCAAAGAGTTGAAAATAGAGATGTATCTGGAACCCGATACCTGATGACCTTCCAAGCAACTCGACGACAAGAATTATCTTCCATGTTAGAGATAGCCCTGTTCTTAGAGCCGTGAATAGGAAAGGTTCAAGTTGTGGGATCCAGACCAGTCTGAGCTTCTGCACCCAAGACAACTCGTAGACTTGCGCAAATTCTTCGTACCGAGATTCGAATTGGCGAACCCCGTCTCGCACGTTAACAGCAATTAACGGGGCCTTATTGACAACCACCGCAAGAACAGCAGCTAGCTCAGTCATACCCAAACCCAAGTAGCAGATGACAATCACAACGAGGGCTGGCATGTTCAAAAAAACATTAACCCACGGCCAGAACCACCGATCCATTGCGTCAGAACGGCCGAGAAACACACCAATAAAAACGCCAACGACCCAGGCCAGGCCAAAAGCGGCCAACACCCGACCTAATGTTGCGCTTAAGTGAACCCACAACTCGCCACTAAGCGCTTCCCTCGCAAGACTTGCAAAAACGACAAGAGGTCCCGGGAAAACGTCCGTTTGAAGCAGTTCGCTCGAGAGTCCCCAAACGATCAGCAAAGTAACCAGTGATGTGGTGCCCGAAAAAGGCATAACTTGCGCTATTGGTTGGACGCGAAAAATGCCCCCTCATCTAATTCTGTTTTTGACTTGATCAACTTCCCGTCACCAAAGGCCCGCATCAAGTCGAACATCGCCTGAGCCGACGCAAAATTAAATGTGTCCGAGGGAATACCCTGCCTCCAAGATGCACGTAGGGTTTCAAATTCTTTATCTGTCTTGGCTTTGATCAGTCCTCTGAGAGGCTCCCAAGCGTTATCATCTGCCGCGAGGATCCTTTTAGCCTCTTTCGACGCAACACCCAATCCTTCTGCCAGGTCTCTATTCTCGGTGGCCCACTCTTCTTTAAAGACATACCCGAGAAGTGGAGTATCTGGAGACAGTCCTAATTCAACTGCGACGTCCTGAACGTCGACAACCCGACTGAAGCCCTTGGCCTCAAGTTTTGCCAAGAAGTGCCAAAAATTAATGACCGCATCAATTTCACCGGATATTGCTTGCTTAAATAACAGCGGAGGTGCTCCGAAAACCAGCTCATTCTGCGCCGCAAGATCTAGACCGTGACGCTTCTTGGCTATAGCTTGGATGATGATCCAGCTCTTATCCACAGGGCCCCCTGCGATACCTATCTTCTTACCTTTAAGGTCTTCAAGTGACTTCACTGAGCTTTTCGGACCAACCATCAAACTACCAACAGCTTTTGAGTATGGCGTGAACTGATAGTTCTTATTATCACTCCGCTGGTTGGCAACCCAGATCCAGTCTGAGACGATTACATCTACCGCGTCATTCTGAATAGCCAATGTTGAAGCTTGTTTACCTGCGACGTCTACAACTTCGAGGTTGAACCCATTTTTCTCATCTAGCCGTAACCGCTTGATTGTCTCAAGTTCCCACTTAACGGTTCCAAACTTAAGCGCCGCTAACTTCACCGTCGGCAACGTACTAGCCAGACAGAATGATGAAAATATCAGCACCCAAACCACGCTTATAAATCGGAAGATCATTGTGGTAGCTCCTCTCAAATTATCTTTATCTTTTGATCTCTTTATTCAACCCACGATTCAGCAGTTAATAATCAATCTTATCCAAACACAAATTTTCAACCACAAGGTAGTAATTACTTGTTATGGACCATCGATAGATCCCATCACAATTTGCAAAAATTTTAAAAAAGGCATTTAATTCAATTTTAGGAAAAAATGCATAATTATGCTCATAAATGCGTTCAATGATGCGCTGACATTAATCGTTTCAGCAGACCCTGATCTCATAGAGATTCTCTTACTTTCAGTGCAGGTAAGCTTCAGTGCGCTTGCTATCGCTGGCATATTAGCGATGCCTTTGGGAACAATTCTTGCCATCAGTCATTTTAGGGGCAGGAAGCTTCTAATTACTTTCCTCAACGCAATGATGGGCCTACCGCCGGTTGTAGTTGGCTTGTTTGTATATTTGATGCTCTCTAGGTCGGGGCCGCTAGGCATTCTTGAACTGCTTTACACACCGACTGCCATGATTATCGCTCAAGTGATCTTGATCATACCCATCATTGCCTCATTGACATACCAGGTCATCGAAGAACTCAATCGAGAATATAAGGATTTATTTTTAAGCTTAAAAATTAGTCCTCAACAGGCCGTCTTCGCATACCTCTGGGACGCCCGATACTCACTGTTTACGACGCTACTTGCCGGTTTTGGTCGCGCAATTTCTGAAGTAGGGGCCGTGATGATCGTGGGAGGAAATATCAATCATCTGACGAGAATCATGACCACTGCCATTGCCCTTGAAACATCCAAAGGCGAGTTATCTTTAGCACTGTCCCTGGGGATAGTACTGCTCACCATCGCTCTTCTCGTCAATGCGATCGTGATATCTATAAAGACTTTTGCAGGAGAAAAAGGTTATGTCTAATACACCACTGATTGAAGTCACCAATCTGAGTTTGAAACTTAGTAATGCAGATGTCTTAAGCTCAATTACCATAGCCTCCACCGATCCCGGAGTGACCATGGTGATGGGCCCAAATGGTGCAGGAAAGAGTCTGTTTTTGAGATGCCTGCATGGTCTGACAATACCAACTGGTGGGTCGATAAAGATTTTTGGAAACTCTATTCTTGGGACATCGACAGATCAGGCTATGGTGTTTCAAAAACCAGTCCTACTGAGACGGAGCGTCATTGATAATTTGAAATTTGCTGGCTCAACGAACACTCAACGGAACGCGATCGATGATGCGCTTTCACTCGCTCGTCTACAAGACAAACAGCACTTTCCTGCAAAGCTTTTGTCGGGCGGCGAACAACAGCGGCTTGCGCTCTCAAGGGCCTTGCTCCGAGAACCAAAATTACTGGTTTTAGACGAACCAACAGCGAGCCTCGACCCAGCGTCTGTGCAAATTATTGAGCAAGTGATTCAAGATTTCACAGAACGAGGAGGAAAGGTCATTTTCGTCTCCCATGACATTGGACAGGCCAAGCGGCTCGGGTCAGAAATTATTTTCCTACACATGGGTAGGGTCTTGGAACATAGTGTCGCAAGCGCCTTCTTTAACAACCCAGTGACAGACGAGGCCAGGGCGTATCTCAACGGCCATATCATCATTTAACTTTAAAACAACGAGACAAAAAATGGTCATCATCAGAATCGCAAAAAAAATAACTATTAGCCTGGGAGCTGTAATTAGTTTCAACTTTTGTTATGCCGAATCGATAATCCTCCAATCCACTACATCAACAAAAAACTCTGGCTTTTACGATTACGTCCTTCCAATGATCAAGGAGGATACCGGAATCACAGTAAACGTGGTGGCTGTAGGGACAGGTCAAGCAATCAAGAATGCACAACGATGCGATGGTGACGTTCTTCTGGTTCACTCGAAGGCTGCTGAAGAAAAGTTCGTCAGCGACGGATATGGGGTAAAGCGCTTTGACCTCATGTTCAACGATTTCGTAATCGTTGGTCCTTCCGACGATCCGGCAAATATTTCAGGATCTACAGATGTTTCGGAGGCTCTAAACTCAATCGCATCCCAGCAAACACCTTTCGCATCTCGTGGAGATAATTCAGGAACACATAAGGCTGAGAGAGAGCTATGGAAAATATCTGGAATAGACACCAGTAAAGGCACAAAAATGTGGTATCTGGAGACTGGGTCAGGCATGGGGGCAACCCTTAACATCGCTGTAGGTAAAGCCGCTTACGTTCTAAGCGATAGAGCTACGTGGATTAAATTCGCTAATAAGCAAGACTTTAAAATACATGTTCAGGGGGACAAACGTCTTTTCAATCAGTACGGGATTACCCTGATCAATCCAATAAAGTGCCCTAACGTAAAATCAAAGGCGGGACAAAAATTTGTACGTTGGCTGCTGTCAGATAAAGGACAGTCATCGATTGAATCCTACACGGTCGGTGGCAATCAGCTATTCTTTCCTAACGCGCAATAACTGGGCACAAAAAGGATAGAAATGGTCAGCTCGGTGATTATGGCCGCCGGTAGCATGCTTCAACTACTTCCCAGGCTGCTGGTTGCATGCCCTAAAGTGGGTGAATCTAAGTTCCAGACAGTGTTTGGGCCCTCAAGCTCACTGCGCGACAAAATCGAAAACGGCCAACGTTGTGATCTATTTATTAGTGCCCATTCGACTCATACTGATGCGTTAGTTAAAGCTGAAATATTTGCTCGCGCAGCAATCCTTGGCCTGAATCCAACGGTTCTGGTCTATCGTAGTGACATCGACGTCGCGGATACTGGAATTCTTCAGCTCTTGGCCAACCCATCTTGGCAGCTTGGGATGTCAACCAGCGGACTTAATCCGAGTGATACTGAGTTTGAAATTTTATCTAAAATTTCAGAAGCCACAGAGTCGGATCCTGAGGTACTTGCCTCCCGCACTAGGTTGATTACCGGAGGCCGAGAGAATCCAAATGCTCCCAAAGGCAGAAATCAATATGGCTGGATCATGGAGACACAGGAGGTAGACCTCTTGCTAACGTTCCAATCGAATGCAATTGATGCTGTCGCTGATAATCGGGGCCTTCAGTTTACAAAATTGCCGTTGCCGATCAGAGTAATCGGCCAATTTGGCATCGGGGTTTCGATCGATGCTCGCAGAGAGATTAAAGGACTATATGACTGGCTTCTCAGTACGGAAGGAAAAAATATACTTGAGCAGAATGGGCTTGAGCGTCCCTAAATACCCCCATTCATCCTCAACTCGCCAAGTCCGCTGATATCGTAGCCACCATACCGGCCCACTTCGGCTACAAATCTGTCACTTTTGGTAAACTCAAACAACTTTTGCAGTCCCTCCTCAAAGTAGGCGTGTCGATCAATCACAAGATCAAAATACTCCTCACAAACGGGGATAAATTTCAAGTTATATCGGTCGGCGAAACAACGTAGGCCAAAACAACTCTCCGCCTCCCCTTCCAATACCGATAACACAGCCTCGGTCTCTGTTTGGACTGTCCTGACATAATTCACTGAATCAATCGCAATCCCCGCCACATCAAGTTGTTTCTCGAGCAACTCCTGTGCACCTGAGCCTGACTGGCGCGCAACCAGACGCTTACCAATAACATCTTCCATATGTGAGATATCAGACCTCTCTCTGGTAACAAGCCCTCGATCTCGCTTGGCCCAGTGAATGAGGATCGACGGGGACTGTGTCAAATAACTTTCGACAAGTGCTGTATTCCAATCTCTCAGATCCGGGTTCTGGGTATGAATACCGCACGCGATCCCTTCGTGATTTTTGAACCGCATAAATCCGTCTAGGGAGCCATTGAGAAAAGTGGGCAAACCACACCCGGATGCGGTGACCGTCCATTCAAATAGTGGGTCGTGCGATCCTAAAATCACCGATGGCCTCGGAGAAGGCGCAGCCAACGAGGCCCCCTTGTGCTGGATCCATTGATTGATTTCGGTCTTCGGGAACAGGAGCTTTCCAGTTGCTTTTACGTAGGGGATCATATTCCGGGCAGCGAGATCGTATACCTTCCGCTGTTTTAGGCGAAGTAAATTAGCAACTTCTTTTGTTGTCAGGAACTCAGACAATAAAGTAAACCCACATGTTCAAAACAAGTTAAGCATACACGATAGGCTTGCTGGGCATTAGGGATTCGGAGATTGATTGACTCGAGCCATCAAAAGAGACGCACTAATAGCGAAATTTACCCCGGCGTCAATGTCGGCTTCTTTTGTAAAAATTGCTGCGATCATACCTAATAATTGGCCATCAGAATTGACCAACGCACCCCCTGATGAGCCCGGATTAACAGCTGCATCTGTTTGGATGAAATCCTCG
This sequence comes from uncultured Gammaproteobacteria bacterium, assembly GCA_913042205.1. GTDB lineage: Bacteria > Pseudomonadota > Gammaproteobacteria > Pseudomonadales > Litorivicinaceae > HIMB30. The sequence goes on along the minus strand of CAJWIY010000037.1, from coordinate 1,595 downwards.
ATTGCATTGAAGCCAATATCGCTTCGATTTAACCCAGATATCACACCACAACTCATACTAATACCGAGCCCAAAAGGGTTCGCTAACACGCAAACGTGCTCGCCTGGAGAGAATGGAATGTCTTTTAATGGCAACGAAGTAAGCTTTGAATCAATCGATAGAATCGCGATATCGCTGTCATTGTCCACCCATTCAACCTTTGCATTAAAACGCTGGAGATCGTGGGTTTGGATTTGCACCTTAGTGGCTCGATCTACGACATGTGCAGCAGTCAGGATCTTATTCGAAAGGGAGTTTTCTGTAAGACTATAAATGATACCGCTCCCTTCAGGGGCAGTTCCGCGTGGAGCACCAAACCCTGGCCGCTCGTAACCTGGCCAAGTCGGCATTACTGATACGACGGATAGATGGGCACGGCGCCATGTCTCAGGCCCATGATCTGCCGCGATAATGTCTGCAAAAAATATCGTAGCTAAAAGGAGGCCCAGTCTCATTGTGGAGCAGTAGCACGTTTCAGGTAGCTGATAAGGTCTGCACGGTCCTGATCACCTTGAATACGTTGAACGGGCATTTTAGAGCCCGGAGTCACAACATCAGGACCGTCTTTGAACAAAAGATTTATAGTCCTCTCATCCCAAACCAGATCCATGTCGATCAACTCTTTTGAGTAAGGATAGTCCTCGACCGAACCAACCTTGCGTCCAAACACTCCATATAGAGTTGGGCCCGCACGCCTCTTACTGGATGCGGTCAAGCTGTGACAAACACTGCACTTTCTCGCAAATTGCTTCTCACCGTTATCCACTGGTTGATCCGGGTGGAATCTACGCTCCGTCTTTGAAAGTGGGTGGGGGACGACAAAGTCACTCAGAGTTATCTTTGTTACCCAATCATCCAAGCCAGCGAAAAACAGATCTTCCGAGTTGTTCGCAAGTTGCATCGCCCAGATTGGACCCTTTACTGCAGTAAAATCGTGATGAATCTCCCCTACCATCATATCAGCAATAACGATCCGACCTTCAGAGGTCGCGAAGATCATTTGCTCAGTGGACTCGTCTATTGTTACAGCAAGTACTGGAGGTCCCCCGTTCCATAGCTCGATCTCTGTTCCGTTTTGATCAATCGGAACGCTGCGCATCACGCCGTTAGAGCCACCATAGGCTATAACCCCTAGTTTCGGGCTGAGTTGCATCACGTTAATCCCAAAGCCGTTCCTCACAATACTCCTGACAAACTCGCCAGTCTCGAGCCTCCAGACGCGAATATGTCCATCGGCACCTCCGGAGTAGAGCAACTTCCCGTCTTTGGAAAATTGTGCCGCATTCACTGGCCCCTTATGGCTCGTGAGAAATTGTTTTATCGATAATGTTCCTACATCCCACAGCCCAACACGACGATCCCAACTAGAAGACGCTAAATATTTACTATCACCACTGAACGCTAAGTGAACAATCTTTGCGGTATGCCCGGTAAGAGGTATGCCAGTCGGGGTATGCCGAGAATCCCGGAGTTCCGCTGTCTCCCATAACAAGACTTGGTTGTCGTCGCCCGCAGTGGCGAGCCATCGGCCATCAGGCGAAAATGCTGCTGCATTG
>CAJWIY010000036.1 GCA_913042205.1 uncultured Gammaproteobacteria bacterium | reverse complement strand
GGATTCAAGCACGGCGTACCCACAGACTCCGATACCGTCTTTGATGCGCGATCACTTCCAAATCCTCACTGGGAGCCGCACTTACGCCCACTCACGGGACTAGATGAGCCAATTCAACATTATTTAAGTCAATTTTCTGAAACCAACGACCTTCTTGATGAAATCGACGCACATATTCGTCGTTGGGTACCGCAACACGCGGAATCTGGACGACAATACTTCACTCTATCCATTGGCTGTACCGGGGGACAACATCGCAGTGTTTTTCTAATCGAGGCCCTAAGTCAACGCTTGAATGATATTGATAGGCAGGTAGTGCATCGCGAGCTGTCAGGGAACTGCTAGAAAATAACGTAAACATGATTACTACGTCTGTCACCGTCAAAAACTTACTCGGTCTGCACGCCCGGGCTGCCAATATTCTCGCCCGGGAGGCATCTCGTTTTTCCTCAAGCGTTGAGATCGAGGACTGCGCGAGTCAGAGAAGGATTGATGCCAAGAGTATTATGCAGCTCCTGATGTTGGCAGCAGGACAAGGCAGCAAGCTAATGCTTCATATTTCTGGTGATGATCAAGAAAAAGCAACAGAGTCCCTAAAAGCACTATTTGACGATGGATTTGGGGAACCTTGTAAATGAAAGGGCAATTCACAGAACATTTTGTTGAATCCGGTCAGGCTAATCTACAGCGAATTAGCCTCGCCCTATCACAGGGCGCAATCGCTCGTGCTCGTCAACTCATTAATGAAGACTTTACCGCCCCAGATATTGCGCACGTTTTGTCATCAGTACCCCCAAAACAAAGGGATATTCTCTGGAATCTTGTTGAGACTGAGGAGTTGGCTGCTGATGTTCTGGCTCACCTTGGCGAAGAAGAACGATCTGAGATCGTAGCGCGCCTCGAGCCCCCGCAGCTCAATAGCCTCATTGAGAGTTTTGAGATCGACGACAAAGTAGATCTTCTCCAAGAGCTTCCAGAGTCCGTCATTGAGGAGGTATTGCTCTCGATGGATTCTCAAGACCGCCAGCGTGTCGTAGACGTTTTGTCTTACGACGAAGATTCAGCCGGTGGGTTAATGAACACGGACGTCGTGACGATCCGACCTGACATCACTATTGATGTTGCGTTGCGTTACATCAGAAGATACCGCGAATTGCCACCCATGACTGACAATCTGTGGGTGCTAAATCGACGTGACGAGTTTATTGGTCAGGTCTCTCTTTCAAAACTCTTAATTTCTGATCCATCGACAACTATTCGAGAAATAATGGAAACCGAGATTGAGCCGTTGGTTGTCTCGACACACGAGGATGAAGTAGCGCAGCGATTCGAGCGGTTAGATCTAGTCAGTGCACCAGTCGTTGCTCTTGATGGTAAGTTACTTGGCCGCATCACTATCGATGACGTAGTGGACGTTATTCGATCATCCGCAGATCACAGTTTGATGAGCCAAGCCGGTCTTGATGAAGACGAGGATATTTTTGCACCCCTGATCAGGACCATTAGACGCCGATCAATTTGGCTCGGCATCAATCTCCTTACTGCATTTCTCGCCTCAGCGGTGATTGGAATGTTTGAGGCGACTCTCGAACAAGTTATCGCTCTGGCGATTCTCATGCCCGTTGTGGCCTCTATGGGAGGAATCGCAGGCACCCAAGCGCTCACAATCGCAATCCGAGGGATGGCGATAGGTCGAATTGGGCCAGCGAACAGACATGCTTTAGTCAGTCGGGAAGCAGTAATTGGTGCTGCTAATGGAGTGCTCTGGTCTTCAATCGTTGGCACTGCTGCTTTTCTGTGGTTCGACGATTTTAAACTGGGCTATGTGATTGCTCTCGCCATAACAGTCAATCTCGTCGTTGCCGCTCTGATTGGATCTCTATTGCCTGGATACTTGAAAATGCGAGAAATCGATCCCGCTTTGGCCGGTGGCGTCATTCTAACCACGGTGACTGATGTGGTTGGCTTTTTCTGCTTCCTAGGAATCGCTACGCTCGTTTATGCGTGATTAGCTGCCCGCCACCATCATCTTCTCAAATAACATTGAGCCTGAAGAGATCGAGCGTCTGAGATCAAGATCGGATCCAACTGCTCGTAAATCATCACGTAACATCCGATCAAGATTAGATGCTACCGTTACCTCATGCACCGGATACGAAATCTCGCCATTTTCGATCCAGAATCCTGACGCCCCACGAGAATAATCACCGTTCACCAGATTAACCCCCTGCCCCATAAGCTCTGTTACAATCAAGCCTCTCCCCATATCGGATACGAGCTCTTCAAAGCTCTTTGTACCTTTTAGGAGTAGATTGCGCACTCCACCAGCATTGTGCGTCGTTTGGAGTCCTAATCGATTCGCTGAGTAGAGAGAAAGGACATAACTCGAGAGCAGTCCATTAGTGACAAACGCCTGCCTCCGTGTTGGTAACCCATCTGCATCGTAAGCCGAAGACCCTATTGCACCAGGTAGCAAAGGATTTTCTTCGAGTGTGACCCATTCCGGGAATACCTGGGTTCCCAGGCGATCGAGCAAATAACTCGACTTCCGATACAACGCCACACCGCCAATCGCACTTGCAAAGCTCGACAATAAGCCTGAAGCAGTCTCTGGAATGAACAATACTGGAGTCTCAGCCGTCTGACACTTGCGTGGGTTCAGTCGGGCGATTGTCTTTTGAGCAGCTTCTCGACCAACGGCTTCGGGTGGCATTAATTGATCAGACCGACGCGACTGAGTATAGGCATATGAGCGCTCTCGACTTTCCCCATCTTCTGCCAACAACATACAACTCATTCCATGCATACTAGTGGGTTGACTAACCATCAGCCCTTCACTGGTCGCATGGATCGAGACCCCTCGAGTCGAAGATACGCTTCCTCCCTCTGAGTTCGTGATTCGAGGATCCTCGTCACGCCCCGCTGCTTCGACCTCAATCGCCAAATCGATTGCTTGTTCTGTACTGATCTCCCACGGATGATCGAGCTGTAAATCAGGGACATCGCGAATAATCTGATCATTTGATGCAAGGACCGCTGACGGATCTGGGGCGGTGACCTTTGCAATAGCAAGAGCAGCGTCAACAGTATTCTGCAATGCCAAATCTGAAAGATCCGTAGTTGTCGCTGATCCGCGCGACTCGCCCACAAAGATCGTTACTGACAAAGACTGATCTCGCATCATCTCAAGCTTCTCTGATTGCCCTAGCCGTGCTTGTACCTCAAGACCCACAGAAGCACTCGCGGCTACTTCACAGGCATCCGCTCCTAAGTGTCTCGCTTGATCTAAAATACGATGCGTCAACTCTTCTAGGCGGCTTTTTTCTTGTTGTGGGTTAAACTTTAAAGACATGAACGACAAACGCTCCCATTACAATGACGAACCGGTCGACACAGACTCCTGCGAAGTTCCATCCAAAAGTGCCAAAAAACGAGACATGTTGGCACTTCAAGCACTCGGCCAAGAACTGGCAGCACTCTCGGATAAGCAATTTCAGGAAATCGAGTTCGCTGAGGACAAATTGCTTGATGCGCTTAAGATTTATCGATCCATCCCATCCAAAAAGCGTGAGGCAAGACGAAGACAAATGCAATTTATCGGTAAGCTGATGCGGAGCGTTGAGCCTGAGTCGGTGCGAAAACAGTTGAATGCTCTGAAACGCACAGATGATGCTGACAAACGCAAACATCACCAGGCGGAACAATGGCGCGAACGCTTGTTGGTTGATCCGAAGCAAGCTTCTGGCTTCATCAATCAATTTCCCACAGATTCTCAGCAGTTGAATCAAATGGTTCGGGCCGCGAAGAAAGCCAAAGAATTGGGTGAAGACAAAGGTGAAGCACGAAGCCTCTACCGCCTCTTGTACAAAGCGATCGCGCATTAAGCAGTTCCACCGACCGTGAGACAATCAATTTTCAAACTAGGCTGCCCGACACCGACCGGTACGCTTTGACCGTTCTTACCGCAAACGCCAATACCCGCGTCGAGCGCAAGATCATCCCCGATCATAGAAATTGCTGACATCACTTGAGGACCATGACCAATCAAAGTAGCGCCCCTAACGGGCGCTGTAATTTTACCTTTTTCAATAAGGTAGGCCTCACTCGCCGCAAACACAAATTGCCCCGATGTGATATCCACTTGCCCCCCACCAAAATTGGTAGCGAATATGCCACGCTCGACTGACTCAATCATATCTAATTGATTGGCATCCCCTGGTTCCATAAAGGTATTGGTCATACGCGGCATCGGAAGGTGAGCATAGCTCTCACGACGACCATTACCAGTAGCTGATACACCCATTAATCGAGCGTTCAATTTATCTTGCATATAACCAACCAACACACCGTCATCAATGAGTACATTACGCTGACTGACGTGTCCTTCGTCATCGACATTTAGTGAACCACGACGATCCATCAGAGTGCCGTCATCGACAACTGTCACCCCTTGTGATGCAACCTGTTGTCCAATTTTTCCTGAATAAAAACTGGAGCCTTTTCGATTGAAGTCTCCCTCGAGGCCATGGCCAACTGCCTCATGCAGAAGCACACCCGGCCAGCCAGCGCCCAACACAACAGGCATCTCACCCGCTGGGCAATCTACTGACTCCAAATTGACGATGGCCTGGTCAACCGCTTCCGAAACTAACTGCTTGGCGTGTTGTTCAGTGAGCAACCTAGACAAATCATACCGTCCACCGAGGCCCGAGCTGCCACGCTCGCGACGCCCGTTCTTTTCAGCTAATACGGACAAAGATAAACGAACTAACGGACGGATATCAGCACCTAAAGTACCATCTGTCGCCGCGATCAGAACCTCTCGATAAGAGATCGAGAGAGTCGCCTGTACCTGAATGATGTAGGCACTACGCGCTCGGGCTTTCGCATCCAACTCTTGTAGAAACGAAATTTTCTCAACGGCCGCCGTCTCTGGGATTGGATTCATGGCAACATATAACTTCGGAGTCGATATCTGATCGAGATTGATGCCACCGCGCGGTGCCCGCCCACCTTGAATTGCCACAGCTACATCCCTCGCCTCTAGGATCCTTGACGCGGTGATCTCAGAACTGTAAGCAAATCCTTGTTTATCTCCAACACAAGCTCTAACACCAACCCCAGCGTCGCGATGATAACTTGCGTCCTTAACCTCACCGTCTTCAAGTGAAAAGGTTTCAGCCTCAGCGCGCTCGAAAAATAAATCCGCAAAGTCGATATCCCCGACAGCCAGTTCACCGATTAAAGGGACCAAATCGTCGACTGTTAATCCGCCCGGAGCCAGGATCGACTCACCGACGGTCTCTAGAAGTGTTGGCATTCACTTAGACCTCTGCTTTACGAATGGTGGCAATAATGTGACTTTGGGGTCATCAAAGGATCCTTCAATCCTATAGTCAGTTTTACCAACCTTAATAATTTTTGTACCAAGCGCCTTTTCGACGAGATAGATGGCACCACCGACTTGGGGAGCACCAAGCAAAACGGACGCGAGCGGTAAATTATTAGTAAGAGGGATATCGACCTCGAGCTTCTGCCTCAGCTCTTTATTAACCAAATCCGCGCTTCCCGTGAGCCGAAAGCTCGCTGAGGGGCCTCGCATGGTAAATTCTGGGTCAAATATTAATGCACCCTCGGCAATCTTGGCTCTGGCGTCCACCCCGTCAAATGCAACGCCCGGCTGCACGAGATCCAAGAAATCCAATCGCAGCCGTCTCGTAATCGTATCGATATTTAAAATACCGAAAAGGCGAAGTACCTCGGCTGAATTGCCCAAATCAAGAAAACGTCCTTTCTTGAGTGATAACTCGAGTGCACCTTGGCTTTTTAAAACCGAAAACCCTAGTGGAGAACCTTCCCAACTCAAATTCGATACAAAACGACCATCTTCAGCCTCAAGAACCGGGTCATCTTCATTTACTCGCAGGATATTCCCTAATCGGTCACCTTGTGCTCGTAACATGAGAGCGCTCTGCGCTCGACCATCCTGATATGCCCAAGCGAGCTCTCCCTGAAAGTGCTGACCGTCTCGATCAAACTCAAGCGTGGTGGCATCAATCCGTGATTCACCAGACACTAACACCGCGGAAAAATCCTGATAACGTAAGTCTCCGCGTAAAAGGGTACTGATCCGAACATTGGTAGAAGGTAACTTTCCTGGATTGTAATCAAGCAGTGGGTCTTCTAGTGATGGATCCAACAACCTACCGCCCTTAGGTAATACCAATCGCTCCAAGTTAATCGATAATGGTGCGTCACCAACGCGACTAACCAGACCGGCGAGCTCTGTACCGTCAAACGATACATTAAACTCCTGTGGTGTGAGGTTGATTGCTGTCTCACTGACAGCCAAAGGAGTATCTCCGAGGAGGAGTTGCTCTGTTCGCAATAACAAGGATACCTCACCTAGACCAGATCCCAGCGAAGGGAGGGTCGCCCAGCCAATAAGGTCTATCCTCGGTGTGATAACCTCGAGCGCAAGTGGCGTCGTGTCGAGAGCCCCTCGAATTTCTGCCGTCTCAAACAATTTCACAGACAACGAGGGTCCGCTTGGCTTATTCGACAAATTTATATTAATTCGACCGATGGTCTCTGGATCTTTGCCCAGCGGGTAGGGTAGTGCTGAGCCAATTCCAGCCCCGTCCGTTTCAAGTGAAAGGAAAGACGAGTCGTCACTTACGCCAGCGACAAAAGACCATTCACCTGATCCAAATAACTGCTCTTCAGTCAAATCAAGTTGTGCAAGTTTCAAGAAATTAACCGACCGTATCCGCCCCTTCCCAGTTATATCAGTCCTACCGTCTAGAACCGTGATACGGGCCTCGACAGGGTCACCGAGCAACTGCCCTGTAAGGACATCTGTATAAAGGCCCTCATTTAAGAGATATCTAGCGCTTCCTTTAACTTGCGTGATCGGCTCTCTCAAATCTTCCCAAGTCACCGACAAATCCTGAGTTTCCATAACCACATAACCCTCAGGACGTTGTCCGATGGGAATTTCTAGCCGGACGTCTCCTTTCAACGTGCCTTCTAACTCGATACCTGAACGGAGTGCATCTGGCTTAACGCCAGCTGCGTCAAGAATCTGTAGAGCTGTCGAGGCTTCTCCTGATAGATCACCACGAATATTGATCAGGCTGCTATATTCAGAGGGTTGCCAAGCCACAACCCGGTCTACAAATAGCCCGCCAAATTCCGATTTCTGAAAATCAATGGAAGCACGGCGATTGGCAAAATCAACCACACCAGCACGACCAATAAAGGCAGGCCAATCTAAAAACGGCTTGAACTTATAACTTTTCAGAGGAAGACGCATGGCCAGTTCACTACGTGTCTGATCCACATTGGTACCAAGCGGGGCCGAATATGAAATTCGTCCATTTTCGACCGCAACCTTCTCAATCGTCTGATTCAAAAATGCAGTAACCTCGCTATTTAAGACCGAGGGTAGAAGCCCTCTCAACGCCCCAGTGCTAGCTTTCACTGCCATTTCCAACTGTATGTGTTGCTCTCGATCTTTCGGCAAATTTAATAAAAGAGCACCTGTCACATTTTGCACGTCATCACGGACCTTCAGATCATGGCCCATTATCACCATACCCTCATCTGTTTGATTGAAGGCCAAAACACCTGTCAATGACTGATCTTTCCATGGTTCATCAAAGACTTCCGGTAACGAAAATATTGCTGCCTCTGAATGGAAATGAAACCAACCACGTGACCCATGCAAAAACAATCCACCAGATACAGGCCCAACCTTCGGTATTGAACGGGCAGCCTGAATCTCAAAAGAGTCCACATCGGCATGTACCAGCGGATCCTCGTCAAGGTGCCAGTCGAGCTGTAAATTGCTTGCACGGAATGTTGGCTTGTTTAGGGACAGGAGTCGTACAAGTTTCAAATCAAGATTAAGTGTTTTGAAAAACGCGCCTAAGGGCTCACCTTTTAAGTCAACACCAGGTAACTGTGCGATCAATCTCTCTCCATCAAATTGGAGCCCACCACCTGCGCCTGCGATCTTGAGTCCGGGTAATTGGAGCTGCAACGAGTCAAAAGATGCGCGCGCAGAAGACGACCCAGTTAACTCAAAGCGCACATTGGAATCCCCGCTCAGACCCCGGTCGCTGTCATCCAAACCAGTAACGCGCGCGATGCCCTCGACTGGGCGACCGTCTCGGATAGTTAACCAGGCGGTTGCCTCCATAGCGACCGATAATCCATCTATACCAACCCACGGAATGGGGGCGTTGTTGAGGCGTGTATGCATCCTTATGTCATGACTCAGTTGATCGGCATTTGGATACCGCCAGTCAACCTCCAAAGGAATAGAAACATGCTCTGTCACAACACGTGTCTTCGCTATAACCCCAAGATCAGGGGTGATTTCTAGAGATAATCGCCTCAGTGATACATCGCCAAGAATCACATCGAAATTTTTTAACTTCAATGCTCCAACTGTGTTGATAGCTTCGTGTAACCTCGTTAGAAGCTGAGCCCAGCTAAGTGGATCTGGGATTTCAGTACCATCATTCAATAGCTGGACAATTTCCCCCTCATCTAGGACGAATTCACCGATGATCGGCTCCATAGCCGCTATTGACCCGGATAGGTCCAAAAGTATCTGAACCCGCTGGACTTCAAGTGAGTCAGTCTCCTGCTGAATGACGATATTCAGCGCTTCAAGATAGGGGCCAGTCCATGATAGGCGTGCACCAATTTCTGAAATGGTCACGCGGGCATTTAGGCGCTCTGATAAGAGCTCCTCGATATCAGTACGCCAGTAGTTAACCATCGGCAAGGCGGCAAGAACGATCCCCTGAAGAGCAGCGAGGATTACAATAATGATGGCTTTGGTAGTCAAGAATCCCCGGATCACGACACCACCACCTCATAACAATCTTGGGAAAAACTCGAATCAACCTGAAGCCGAATCGGACGATGAATAAATGTTTCCAAATCTGCAAGCGCATCAGACTCCTCATCGATCAATCGATCGATGACAGCAGGCGCGGCGATAACTGTCGTTGTCTCCGCAGAGTACGCCCGATATTCCCGCATCACTGCTCTGAATATTTCATAACAGACGGTCTCTGGGGTCTTGATTTGACCGGTGCCTCGACATTGTGGACAAAACTCTTGCAAAAGGCCTGACAAACACTCCCGTGACCGTTTACGCGTCATGATAACGAGACCCATTTCGTTGAAACCGCTGATTCTGATCCTCACTGGATCCCCTTCAATCGAGTGCTCGAGAGTCCGCAACACCTGTCTCTGATGCTCCTCGTCCTTCATATCGATGAAATCGATTGCCACAATACCACCCAAATTGCGGAGTCGTAACTGACGACCAATTGCGACGGCAGCCTCCAGATTTGTTCGGAAAACCGTCTGCTCTAGGGTGTGTGAACCGACAAAACCCCCGGTATTGACATCGATAGTTGTCATGGCCTCTGTCTGGTCAATCACCAGATAGGCCCCAGACTTCAAATCGACCTGACGCGATAATGCCTTTTCGATCTCTTCCTCAATCTGGTACATGTCAAAGATAGGTCGGTCGCCCCGATAATGCTGCAACAGATGAGCTAAGTCGGGCATGAACTTGGATACAAATTGAGATAACTTGGTAAAAGTCTCGAGCGAATCAATCCAAACACGCTCGGTATCACGTCGGATTTGATCACGGACTAACCGATGTGTCAGCGGAAGTTCTTCGAAAATTAAGGCGGGCGACCTTGCCGTTTTTTTCTCGGCCTGCATGTTGTCCCAAACGCGCTTCAAGTAATCCAGATCATCCTCAAAGCCTGCTACCGTGTTTCCGTCGCCCGCGGTTCGCACAATGATCCCACAGTCAAGCGCTTTCGATACAAGCGCTTTTGTTGCTATCGACTTTAGGTAATCGCGGGTGTGCTCATCTTCAATTCGCTGGCTGACACCAACATGTGATGCAAATGGCATCAATACTAGGTGTCTAGCAGCGAGTGAGACTTCAGCGGTTAAGCGAGCTCCCTTGCTACCCAGTGGATCCTTAATCACCTGCACCATCAGGTCTTGACCCTCTGTCACAAGCTTTTGTATCAGACTATTACTCTCTGCATCCGATTTAGGAACATCCTTGGCATGCAAAAACGCGCACCGATCGAGACCAATATCGACAAAACAAGCCTGCATTCCTGGGAGTACACGAGCAACCTTTCCAAGATACACGTTGCCAACCAGACCACGTTGTATTGCTCTCTCAATATGAATTTCTTGCAACAACCCCTCCTCCACGACGGCGACCCGAGTCTCAAGCGGGGTGAAATTCAGTAAAATTTCATGACGCACCGTTCAACATAGCCTCCAGCTCAACCAGCGGAAGCCCGACAACATTTGTGTAAGATCCGTTTATCGATTGCACAAAGCGAGCCGCAATGCCTTGGATACCATACCCACCAGCTTTATCGGAGGGTTCGCCAGTATCCCAGTAATTTAAACGTTCTGATATCGAGAGTTCTCGAAAGGTCACATCTGTTCGAACAGAGCGGATCGTCAATTGGGCACCATGCAGAACGCAAATACCAGAATAAACCTGATGTGTAGTCCCAGACAGCAGATCCATCATTGTCAGGTAATCTTGTTTATCTCTGGGCTTGTTCAGAATGTATCCACCGTGAGTAACAGCAGTATCTGAACCGATTATGATCTCTCCAGGCGCCACCTGATCCGAGATCGCTCGGGCCTTCCCTTCGGCGAGACGACACACGTACTCAGAAGCAGATTCGTTAGTTCGGTATGATTCGTCAATGTTAGCGGGTACCACGACGAAGTCCGTTGTGATCAGTCTCAATAATTCGCGCCGTCTGGGAGACTGACTTGCAAGAATCATTACCGTTGCGCCTCAGAGTCTTGGGTGAACTGGGCTAACAAATCATAAAGCCAGCAGAGTGGAGACCAAAATAAAGCTGAGGAAAAAGCCTGAAAAACGAGAATATGAAATTCTGGTGCCTGCCCCGTCAGCGTTCTTACCCAATATGAAACTGCCGAAGCAATCATTAGTACAACAAAAATAACAGTCGACTGACGTAGCCAGTTAACCTGTCGAATCGACGGCCCGAGTAATGTCAACGCATAAGCAATTGAGGCGAATATCAAACCATGTAATCCGAGGGCAGTCCCATATAAAACGTCGACCGGCAATGACGATACTAACAAAAGGGTCATGGATAATTGGTGGTTGCGCATCAGACCCCACCAGGTGACAAATAAATACCCAAAATGCGGTAACGCCAATGATAAAAATGATGGGTAGGGAAACGCAATCAACAGCAGGGTCAAAAGCCATGTTAGTCCGAAAGTCATCACTCACCCTTCGATAGGTCGACCATAACCAACGACAACCGTGCGAGCGGCGCCAACGGTTCGGCAACAACCCAAGCAAATGGCTGGCCGGGAGCACGAATTACCTCTTTCACTTCAGCAACCGGGATACCGGGCTGAAAACGCGCACCCAAACCTGAGGTTTCTAAGATATCGCCTGGAACTATATCTACAGTATCGGGCAGATTTCGCAGTTCAATTCGATCCATACGACCGACTCCGACCGCGATCGCGCGTTCGCGCGTTCGCATTACTTGTACCGGTAAATGATGAGTCGCATCAGTCATCATCAAAACATCAGCTGCGTTCGGATATGTCACGACCACCTGACCGACCAAGCCATCAGCAGAGATAACTGGTTGCCCCATCATCACTCCTGCCAATAAACCTCGATTGATAGTAACTCTATGAATGAATGGATCGTTCGATAAGCGTTCAATCTGTGCCTGCAACAAACGCTCATTCACTCGCTCTTTAACACCAAGGAGTCGCCTTAACTCAGCATTCTCAGCTCGAAGGGTATGAAGCTTGAGCTGCTCAGTTTTCAAGCGCTGGTTCTCAAGGCCTATGGACTCCAGTCGCTGCAAGATTAGATTTTGAGATTGCGACCATTGGATCACTTCACTTAATAATCTGCCGGGTAAGAACGAAAGTTGCTCAACAGGCCAAAGGCCAGTTTTTATTGTCTGACGAACTAACGTAAGCGCGTTGAATCGGGAATCGATAAAAATCGTAGTCACAGAGAAGGTAACGGCAACAACTAGCCGAACTGCGGCTGCACTTGTTTCAGAAAACAGCGGCCGCATATTGCCAGCTTTTAGTCAGAGTTAAAGAGGTTAAAGGAAGCGCGATCAATCAGCTCTAGTGCTTTACCACCGCCACGAGCGACACAAGTCAGCGGATCGTCAGCAATCAAAACAGGAAGTCCTGTTTCGACTGCTAGAAGCTCATCTAGGCCTTTAAGTAATGCACCGCCTCCCGTCAATACAATACCTCGCTCAGCAATATCAGATGCCAATTCTGGAGGCGACTGCTCAAGGGCATTTTTGACAGCAGCAGTTATCTGAGCTAGTGGCTCAGAGAGCGCTTCTTGAGTTTGATTTGACTTCAGAGTCAACTGTTTAGGTATGCCCTCGGCAAGATTACGGCCACGAAGATCAATTTCCTGCTCACCCTTTACAGTGACCGCCGTACCAATCTCATGTTTGATCTTTTCTGCCGTCGAGTCACCGATCAGAGTACCAAAGCGCCGACGCACGTAGCCAACAATCGCCTCATCAAAACGATCACCACCAATCCTCACTGATTCAGAGAATACGATCCCGTTTAGTGATATGATCGCTATCTCTGTCGTTCCTCCCCCGACATCCACAACCATCGAACCGCTCGCGTCATCTACTGGAAGCTCTGCGCCCAACGCTGCCGCCATGGGCTCCTCTATCAGATAAACCTCTCGGGCTCCCGCGCCCAGAGCGGACTCCTTGATAGCCCGTCGCTCAACCTGAGTCGACTGAGCAGGAACACACACAAGCACTCGTGGCGAAGGACGAATGATCGAATTTTCATGCACTTTACCAATGAAAAGTTGAAGCATTTTCTCTGTAACATGGAAGTCCGCGATTACGCCGTCTTTCAGAGGTCGAATAGCTACGATATTACCTGGGGTTCGGCCGAGCATGCGCTTCGCCTCAATACCCACCGCAGCAACAGAGCGCTGCGTTCCCACTGTACGAATCGCAACAACAGAAGGCTCATCCAGCACAATGCCTTTACCCTTAACATAGATCAGCGTATTCGCTGTGCCTAAGTCGATCGAAATATCGTTCGAAAACAGTCCGCGTATGGCTTTAAACATGCAAGCTTCATCCTGTGGTGCGCGTTCAATCAGCTGAAGAGTTTAGCCGACCTAGTCTCTATACTGAAGCCTTATGCTAGGATTCGTGAACCTAAATACGATTTTCAAAGACGGAGAAACCCATGTCGCTGACGAGCGATCACGTCAAACGCGTTGCAAAATTGGCCCGACTGGGACTCACAGACGCCGAGACTACAGAGACACTTACACAACTTAATTCGATTCTGGATCTCGTTGATCAAATGCAGCGAATTAACACAAAAGACGTGGTCCCACTTGCTCATCCATTAGAACTTAAGCAAACGCTCCGAGCCGATGAAGTCACAGAAATGGATCAGCGTGAAAAATTTCAAAATACAGCACCGCAAGCGGATGATGGTCTGTATTTGGTACCAAGGGTTGTCGAATGAGCGACATCACCGACCTGTCGTTTTCTGAACTCAAAAAAATGCTACAGAAGAAATCTCTATCCAGCACTGAGATCACCACAGCCTTCCTTGATCGCATCGAGTCACTCAATCCAGAACTCAATACCTTCATCACTATCACTCGTGATGAGGCGATGCAATCGGCTAAAAATGCGGATAAAGCGATCAGCCGTGGAACGGCAACCGCCTACACTGGAATTCCGATTGCACACAAAGATCTTTTCTGTACAGACGGCGTCTTAACAACTTGCGGTTCTAAAATTTTGTCGAATTTCGTTGCGCCTTACGACGCACACGTTGTTAGTCGCTGTAAAGCCGCAGGACTTGTTTCTCTTGGCAAACTCAACATGGACGAATTCGCCATGGGCTCATCCAATGAGAACTCATATTTCGGCCCAGTCAGAAATCCATGGGACAAAACCCGCGTCCCTGGCGGAAGCTCCGGTGGATCGGCCGCTGCGGTTGCCGCCAAGCTCACGCCCTTAGCGACAGCGACGGACACCGGCGGATCTATTCGGCAACCTGCAGCATTTACTGGTACCTCGGGTCTGAAACCCACTTACGGACGCGTCAGTCGATTCGGTATGATTGCTTATGCATCAAGCCTTGACCAAGGCGGGCTGATTGCGCACACGGCAGAAGATTTAGCGCACGGTCTCGGGCTGATCGCTGGTCACGATAGCCGTGACTCAACATCAGCTGAACTGCCGGTTCCTGACTACACAGAAGTACTAAGTGATTCACTTGCAGGTAAAGTTATCGGACTTCCAAAACAGTTTTTTGATGCCAATCTCAATACTGCAATGCGTAACGCGATGGATGCGGTTCTCGATGTTTTAAAGTCGCTAGGCGCAACGACAGTAGAGATATCACTCAACCATGTCGCCGAAGCGATTCCCGCTTATTATGTAATCGCTCCAGCTGAGGCCAGCTCGAACTTATCAAGATTCGATGGGGTACGATTTGGCTACCGTGCTGACAAACCAACAGACGTGCTGGATCTCTACGAACGGTCTCGTAGCGAAGGTTTTGGCAGCGAAGTAAAACGTCGGATTCTGATCGGAACCTACGCCCTTTCTGAGGGCTATTACGATGCGTATTATAAGAAAGCACAGCAGATTCGCCGGTTGATTCGTGACGACTTTAACCGGGCGCTTGCTTCGTGTGATCTCATATTCGGACCGAGTACCCCATCGACCGCTTTTGGTATCGGTGAAAAAAATTCAGATCCAGTTTCAATGTATCTGGAAGACATTTACACCGTCGCAACCAACTTGGCAGGCTTACCGGGCGGTTCTTTTCAGGCGCCGTTGGTTAATGGCTTACCCACCGGTTATCAGCTCACTGGCCCCGCGTTCGGTGAGAGCATTATTCTGAACGCTGCATATCAGGTTCAAACTGCGACTGACTGGCATCGTCTGAACCCGGGGGGTCTGTGATATGTACGAAGCTGTGATCGGGCTCGAAGTCCATGTCCAACTCTCTACAAACTCAAAAATCTTCTCGGGATCATCGACAGATTTTGGTGCAGAGCCAAACAGCCAGGCATCGCTTATCGATCTAGGTATGCCAGGCGTATTACCCGTGCCTAATGCGAAAGCATTCGAAATGGCGGTCAAGTTCGGACTCGCGATTGACGCCGAAATTGGACAGAAATCAATCTTCGACCGGAAGAACTACTTCTACCCTGACCTTCCAAAGGGCTACCAAATTAGTCAGTTTGAAAAGCCAATTGTGGGCCCTGGTCGTGTTCTTATAAGCCTCGAAGATGGTACCAAAAAAACAATTAACGTAACTCGCGCGCACCTTGAAGAAGATGCAGGTAAAAGCATTCACGATGCGTTTGACGGAATGACTGGCGTCGATTTAAACCGAGCCGGCACGCCACTTTTAGAAATCGTCTCGGAGCCTGAACTGCGTTCAGCGAAAGAGGCGGTTGCCTATCTCAAGGTGATTCATTCAATTGTCCGCTATCTCGATATCTCCGACGGCAACATGGCCGAGGGGTCGATGCGATGTGACTGTAATGTCTCAATTCGACCTGAAGGATCTGCGACTCTCGGCACTCGCACAGAGATCAAAAATGTGAACTCGTTCCGGTTCGTCGAAAAGGCCATCAATACCGAAATCAATCGTCAGATTGATATTTTGGAAGATGGCGGACGAGTAATCCAAGAAACCCGACTCTATGATCCGGATAGAGAGGAAACGCGTTCGATGCGGTCAAAAGAGGAAGCGAACGATTACCGGTACTTTCCAGATCCCGATCTGTTACCGGTAGTTCTCGACGATAGTTTCATTGAGACCTGCCGCGTCAACTTACCAGAGCTTCCCGAGGCTCGGAAAGCACGTTACATCAGTGAATACGGCATTACAGACTATGATGCCGGTGTTTTGGTCGCTGATCGCGATGTTGCAGATTACTTTGCTGAAGTTGCGAATACGTCAGGGGAAGGCAAGCTCGCTGCCAACTGGGTGATGGGAAGCATTTTGGCCGAACTGAATCAGACAGGTGGATCTATCACCAACTTTTCGGTGACGGCGAGACAGTTGTCCCACCTAATTGGCCGAATCAAAGACAATACGCTGAATTCAAAGACAGCCAAAACTGTCTTTGAAGCTTTACTAGCAGGCGAGGGTGAAGTGGACGCAATTATCGAGTTCAAGGGACTCGTTCAAGTCACAGACACCGGCGCAATCGAAGTGATTGTCGATGAAGTCATTGCTGAAAACCCAGACCAAGTCGCCAACTACCGGGCAGCCTCAGAAGACAAAAAGAGCAAGATGCTTGGATTTTTTGTCGGGCAAGTGATGAAAAAGTCACAGGGAAAGGCAAACCCTCAGGCTGTGAATCAAATTTTGAGCTCAAAGCTCTCAGGATGATCCACACACTTGGCAATAGGGATCCTTTCGGTAACGGAAGGATTTCCATTCCATGGTCTTTGCATTTAGCCTCGTCAACCGTCCAACTAAGCGGTCAGGCCAGCCAAGTAACACACCCAGAACCTCGACAGCCTGCAAGGTGCCTAAGGTGCCTACCACAGGACCCAACACTCCAGTCTCTGCGCATGTCGGTTCAACTTCCGGCACATCCGGTATCAGACAGGCATAACAGGGGTTCTCCGTATCACGCGGATCGATTGTTGTCAGTTGTCCTTCAACACCCAAGGCCGCCGCCGATACTGTCGGCACCCCATGCTTTAATGCCAAATGATTGGCTAAAAATCGAGTAGCAAATCGATCGGTACAATCGGCAATACACTGGGCGCTGGAGACCGCCTCATCCACGTTTTGATAATCTGCATGCACACCAAAGCCATCGATCTGAATCCAGGGATTGATTCCCAGTATTCGCTCTCTTGCAGATTCAACTTTCAATTGGTTTAAGCTTTTCTGGCTATGGATCACCTGACGATGAAGATTAGTCTCGTCAACAGTATCACCATCGACAAGCGTTAACCGCCCGACACCAGCGGCCCCAAGATATAGTGATAATGGACTTCCGAGACCACCGAGTCCTAAGACCACAACATGGGACTGCTTGAGACACTTCTGGCCATCGAGATCGACATCAGACAGGAGAATTTGTCTTGCGTAATGAAGTAGTTCGGGATCTGTCA
The DNA here is from genome assembly GCA_913042205.1 of uncultured Gammaproteobacteria bacterium. Classification (GTDB taxonomy): domain Bacteria; phylum Pseudomonadota; class Gammaproteobacteria; order Pseudomonadales; family Litorivicinaceae; genus HIMB30. The sequence continues at coordinate 2,833 of CAJWIY010000036.1, read as the reverse complement.
TCATGGCTTTTGCATCCTCGTCACTCGGTCTCTACCTGCTAAGTCTTGGAGCGTTTGAACAGATCGCCAACCGATATCGATAGCAAGTTTTCTCACATCGTGGGCCTGGCTATAGCCGTGCTCAAGGCACAGCAAACCACCCTTAGACAAATGATTCGGCGCATCCCTTAATATCCGCTGAATCAAAGACAAGCCATTGTGATCTGAAAAGAGGGCCATTGCTGGTTCATGAGCGACCACATCGGCATCAACTTCGGGATCATCCCATGCGATATATGGCGGATTTACTGTGATCAATTCAAACTCCAAAAGCCCCTCGAATAGGTCTGCCCGTGCACACTCCACATCCAACTGCAGGGCAGTTGCATTCTGGGTCGTGCAACGAACCGCATATTCTGACAGATCGCTCGCGGTCACCACACATCTAGGATGTCGCGCTTTTATTGCAAGAGCCACGGCGCCAGAGCCCGAACAGAGATCATGAACCGATTGAATATTGCCATTGGAAATCAATTCTGAGGCAGCCTCGACAAGGGTTTCGGTGTCAGGTCTGGGAATCAGCACTTTTGAATCAATCGCAAGCTTTAAACCATCGAAATAGGTCACCCCAAGGATATAAGCCAAAGGCTCGCCAGCTATCGATCGCTGTGCGATGTCTAAAACCTGCTCAACTTTACTATGCGCAATAGGGGATTCAGCCGAGAGAATTTGCTCAGTCAGTGTTAGCCCAAGCACCTCAGAAAAGACCAATTGTTGCTCACTTTGGGTCCATCTAGCTGCCCGAATACTATCCGAGTGCTGTATTTCCTCAAGCGTCATGAGCTCTTATCAAGGCTCGCTAAAAGCTCGGCTTGATGCTCCTGCACAAGGGGATCAATGATCATCTGACAACCACCATCCATCATCTCATCTAACCGATAGAGCGTCAGGTTGATTCGGTGATCAGTGACCCGACCTTGGGGGAAGTTGTAGGTCCGAATCCGCTCAGATCTGTCGCCGGACCCTACAAGCAATTTTCTTTGACTTGCTTCCTTGGCCTGCTGTTCTTGCCTCGCCACATCCTCAAGACGAGCATGGAGAAGAGATAGTGCGCGCGCCTTATTTTTATGTTGTGACCGTTCGTCTTGACATTCGACAACCAAACCACTCGGGAGGTGGGTGATTCGAATTGCAGAGTCGGTCTTATTAACGTGCTGACCGCCAGCGCCACTAGCCCTGAAAGTATCTATTCGTAGATCTTTGGTATCAATCGTCGTCTCTGCCATCGGGTCCACTTCTGCCAGCACCGCAACCGTGCAAGCTGACGTATGAATTCGACCCTGCGACTCGGTCGCCGGAACCCTCTGAACGCGGTGCGCACCGGATTCAAATTTCAATCTGCCAAACACCCGCTCACCGACTACTTTCAAAATTACTTCTTTATACCCACCAAGATCAGCCTTTGATTCGGAGAGGACTTCTGTTCTCCATCCCTGACATTCTGCAAATTTCAAATACATGCGTGCGAGATCACCAGCGAATAAGGCTGCCTCATCACCACCAGTCCCTGCTCTAATCTCAATGAAAGCACTTTTTGAGTCTGCCGGTTCCCTCGGTATCAAGGCAATCTGTAATTCTGATTCAAGCGATAAAAGCGATTCCCTAACCATAAGAGTCTCAGACTCCACCAGCTCTTTCATATCTTTATCATCACTAGAGAGTAAGCCATCCAAATCACTCAGATCACTAATGAGTTCTCCACGTCGTCGCACCAACTCAACAACCGGCTCGATATCACTGTATTCTTGCGAGAAGGCAACAAACTGTGTCTGGTTCCTGATCACTTCTGGATCGGATAAAAGAACAGCGAGTTCTTCATATCGGTCAACCAGTTGATCTAAACGATTCAGAAGTGTTGGTTTCAATCCGATTCCTCTGTGTCGTCAATTGAAAAAAGGCGGTGCGTTGCTTCAATAAGCGACAAATCGCCCTGCTCAGCGGCACTGCGGAGTGCTACTGTTGGAGAATGTAAGAATTTGTTTGTCAGATTTCTACTCAATTGGGTAAGCACTTCATCAGCTGGTCTTCCTGTCTCTAGCATCTTTATCGCGCGAGCCAGTTCCTGCTCTGATAGACCCTGAGCCGAATCGCGTAACTGTTTTATCGTATCAACCGCTCTGTAACCACGAATTTCACGCTGCCACCCATCAAGCGCCTCACTAATTAATATTTCTGCTTGTCGCGCAGCGTTCTGTCGATGCCCCAAGCCCTCGTCGATGACGGCCTGCAGGTCATCAATCGTGTAAAGATAGATAGAGTCGAGTTCATCAACCTCGGGTTCAATATCTCGAGGCACAGCCAGATCAACCATAAACATGGGCTTCTGTCGCCTGAATTTCTGTGCCCTTTCAACCATCCCTTTTCCCAGTACAGGGATCGGCGCTCCCGTGGATGTAATCACGATATCCGCATCTTGAATACGGTCAGCTAGTTCTGTGAGAGGCCATGCGTAACCACCGATTGATGCGGCGAGCGTTTCGGCGTTAGCCAGCGTTCGGTTGACGACATCGATTCCTTGTACCCCTTGTCCATTCATGTGTTCTGCCACCAACTGAATGGTTTCACCTGCGCCGATGAGAACTACCTTGCACAACGACAAATCAGAAAATATTCGGCTGGCAAGATTCACCGACGCGTAGGCGATAGAGACAGGATTCCGTCCTATAAGCGTCTCTGTACGGACCCGTTTCGCCAAAGCTAAAACCTTCGAGAAAGCTTGCTCAAGCTCGGTACCGCAAGTCCGTGCTTCACGAGCAGCGCGAATTGCGTCTTTGAACTGTCCCAGAATCTGAGG